>JAAEQG010000665.1 GCA_024231775.1 bacterium | reverse complement strand
GCGCAGCGCAACCCCTGGAAACCGAACCACCCAGCGCACCCGCCCCGGCAGGGCCGGAGGGCAGCTAAGGTATAAGAGCTCCCGGCGGACAAATCGAACGGATCGCGTACGCAGCGTTCAACGTGCACCCGTGCCCCTTCAGGGCACCGATAGGGTTAGGGTGTTCTGGTCCAGGGGCTCCCTCTTGGCTTGCGGCATAGCCGCAAGTCAAGCGTTCCCCCCTGGCTAAATGCCTTGGCCCCGTTGGGGCCGATTAGACATGCTGCCCGAGCCTCGACGGAGTCTGATAGAGCCCCCAACGGCTGGGACAGGTGGGACACTCGCTCAGCCCGTCGTGCTCCTCCAGCCCACGAATCGTCCTGCTTGGGCAACTTCTTGGGAGGAGAACCGCGTTTTTTGCATCGTCGATATCGTGTCGGTCGACGGATCACTGCGCAAAAAAAAGTAGGCCAACGGCGCTCTTCCAGGTTCGGGCCGGAGAGGGGAATGATGCGGAAGAGCACAAAGTGCCGTTGGCCTATGGTTGTCCCTGCTGCATGAGCAGCAGATTAGCGTGTGTTACCCTGGCGACCTCCGTACTTAGCTGTCGTCTCGCCGAGACGTTTGCCTAATCCTCTTCTCTCCCGCCCTCAGCAGGCATCACATATCGCTACGGGAGATAGTTTACCACCCGTTCGGTCTCGCCGCTCTCAAGCTCGACCGCTCGCAACCGTGGAGCATAATGAGCAAGACCCGTGCCGCGCCGCACATTTAAGTGCAAGTTCACTCCGGCCATCCCAGCCCCCATCAGCGGCCCGTCCGCCACAGCTATCGGCTGTCACGTTCACGCCGGTTCGCCACAGGTAGGGGAATTCCCGAAAGGGGTGAGGAACTTTCAGCGAAAGCCCATTGCCGAAGCGTCGATGGAAAGATGCAGCCTTCAGCAGATTCATCAGCTTCTGGAGAGGAGAACCTGAGAGAGGGGGGTTAGGAACGGCGCGATTGCGCTGGAAGGTACGACCCCACCCCTTGCCGCGTAAGGGATGGGTTCCTGCCGACCGCTTCGGGCGAGTGAGTGCTGGATCCCGGTGTGCGCAGGTTTCCGCACACTCCACCGCGGGCTGCAAGACGCTGCCCGAAAAGAAAGCCCCTCCGAGTCTGCGATCCGGCTCAGCTTGACCGGGGATGGGGTGACCGCTAGTCTCCTGGAGCACTATGGTGGAGCGTTTATGGCGATGGGTGAGTCGGCCAACATCTTGATTATCGACGACGATGAGGACTACCGTGCGTCGACCCGGGCACTCCTGGAGGGCGAGGGATACACGGTGCGCGAGGCGCCCAACGGTCGCGACGGGCTGGCGGCGGTTCGAGAGGATCGCCCGGACCTCATCGTCTGTGATGTGATGATGGACAGTATCGGGGAGGGATACTCGGTGACCCAGGCTTTGCGTCAGCTTCCGGAGTTTCGCGAGCTTGTGCCGGTCCCCATTCTGATGGCGTCCTCGGTGGAGGCGGACCCCGCCAGCCTGTTCGGCTGGATGGGGGATACCAGTCCCATTACCCCCGATATGTACATGACCAAACCGCTCAACATCCCCGAGTTTCTGGGGAACGTGCGCAAGCTGCTGAATCACTGACCGGCCTGCGGTCGATGGGGCGCGCTCTTCGGGCCAGTCCCCACCTGGGGCGGGGGTGGATGGTGGTGGGCAGGCCTCCTTGACGGCGCCGTTGCATACGGATAAGGTCGCAAAGGAACCATTCTGCGGAGGCGTACGCGATGCCGTCCAAAGCCAAGATTCTGATCATAGACGATGATGCGGACTACCGGGCGTCTACCCGCGCGCTGCTGGAGGGCGAGGGGTACGAAGTCAGCGAGGCGGACTGTGGGCGCCAGGGACTCGCGACCGCCCGAGCCCACCCGCCGGATCTGATCGTGCTCGACATCATGATGGAGAGCTCGGTGGAAGGGTATACAGTGGTTCAGGCGCTGAAGTTCCGCGACGACTATCAGGACGTGGCGGAGATCCCCGTGGTGATGGTCTCTTCGGTGACCGAGGATCCCGCGACGCTCTTCCCCATGTCGGGCGACGTAGAGATGATTACCCCCGACGCCTACTTCACTAAACCGCTGGAGATCGGGCGGTTCTTGCCCTGCGTCGAGCGCATGCTTGCAGGGTAGCCCGGCGAGCGTGTCAATGGGTCAATCCGGAGTGGCCAACCGTGCACAGTCAAGCCGTGGATGATACGCCGATCATTGTCATCGATGACGACGAGACCATGCGCCGAGCATGCCAGGCGGCGTTGCGTCGTACCGGGTACAAGGTGGAGACCTACGCCGACGGTCCCTCGGGTTTGCGTCGCATCGAGGAGATCGGGGCCAGTCTGCTGGTGGTGGACCTCAAGATGCCCGAGATGGGCGGTATGGAGGTGATCGAGCGGGTCAAGAAGATCGATCCGGACCTGGTCGTCATTGTTATCACCGGATTCGCTACGGTCAGTACGGCTGTGGAATCCATGAAGGGCGGGGCGTACGACTTCATCCCCAAGCCGTTTACCGCCGACGAACTGCGGGTGATCATCGCTCGGGGGATGGAGCATCACCAACTGGTGACCGAGTCCAAGCGTCTGCGTCAGGAGAAGGAGGCTCAGGCGCGCAAGTTCGTCACCTTCGTGTCCCACCAGCTTCAGTCACCGCTCGGGGCTGTGCAGCAGTACCTGGACGTGTTGTGTCATCAGGCGGGTGACTCGATCTCCCCTGAGCATTTGAAGTGGATAGCGCGTTCCGGGAAGAAGATCTCCAGTATGTTGGAGATCATCGGGGACTGGCTGACTATCTCGAAGGTCGAAGGGGGGCAACTCGCCACCGAGCGCATACCGGTGTATTGGAAGGGCGTGCTTGCCGAGGTACTGGAGACCCACGCCGTCGCCGCCCGGGAGCGCAGGATTACCCTGAGCGATGAACTTCCGGATGAGCTTCCTCCGGTGATCGGAGATCCGATCGGCCTGCGCATGGTGCTTTCGAATCTGGTGGGCAACGCGGTCAAGTACAATCGTCCGGACGGCGAGGTGCGGGTGATCGGCGAGGCGGATGATTCCACGGTTACGCTCTCGGTGATCGACACCGGGGTGGGCATCTCCGCCGAAGATCATTCCCGTGTATTCGAGGAGTTCTTTCGCTCCAAGGGGGAGGACGCCGCAGTGCAGAGCGGAACCGGGATGGGCCTGCCCATCTGCCAGAAGATCGTGGAAGAGCTTTGCGGACGCATCACCCTGACCAGCGAACCGGGGGTTGGCTCGACCTTCTCGGTCGTACTGGCGCGGAGCTCGTCCGCGGTGTCGGAGTCCCCGAGCGGTTCGGGTCCATGAGCAGGTGACCAACGCCCCACGGAGAGTTGACCGCATCGAATGAGAGCCCCTCGCTGGACACACTCCCTTAAGTCGCGCATCGTGGTCAGCTACTCCCTGATCTTGATTCTGGGTGGGTTATCGACCTCCGCGATCGGGATTCACGTGACGGGCAGGGCGTTGCTCGAACAGGCCCGTCGTCAGATGATCTACGGTCTGTCGGCGGCGCGGAGCATCTACAACCACCGTTTGCAGGAGCTTCACCAGACGGTCGAGCTGCTAGCCTCCAGCGGTCGCCTTCAGCAGGCTTTGGACGCCGGTCGGCCCGCGGCGGCCTCCGGCTACCTTCACGCCATCCGCCAGGAGCGCAAGATCGATTTCCTATCGGTGACGGACGCATCCGGCACGGTGATCATGCGCGCCGCCGGTGATACTACTACGGGGGAAGTCGTGGCGAGCTTGGCGCCGGTGGCGCGGGCGTTGCTCGGGGAGTCCGCATCCAGTACGGAGATCATCCCTCGGGTGGTGCTTGCCGAGGAAGGGGCATCCCTGGTTCAGCGGGCCGCGGTCAGGCTTTCGGAGGCGGGCACCGTTCCGGGGGAGATGCCTGGAGAGGAGGCAGATCTGCAGGACGGGATGGCCCTGTTGGCTGCCGCGCCCGCGACCGACGAGACCGGGCGCATCATCGCGGTGGTGTATGCCGGCCAGTTGCTCAATCGCTCGACCGCCACCGCCGATTCCGCAGCCCCGGGCATTGTTCAGCAGATTAATGGAACGCTCTATCGGGACTTGCGCGACGAGGGACAGTTCCGCGGGGTGGCTACGATCTTCCAGAAGGACGTGCGCATCACCACGAACCTGACGACGGCGGATGGGGCGAGCGCCGTGGGGACGCGGGTCGATGCGGATGTCTACCGGACCGTGATCGGGCGGAATGAGCCGTGGATCGGGCGCACCTACGGGGTGGACGACTGGTATATCACCGCCTACGAACCCATCGCCAACCTCGCGGGCGAGCGCATCGGCATGCTGGGGGTGGGCATGCTCGAGCGGCCGTACACCGCCGTGCGCGACGAGGTCACCCTGATCTTCGCGGCGATCGCTCTCTTCTGTTTTCTGCTGATCGTGATCGTCACCTATGCGCTCACCCGCAGCCTGGTGCGCCCGCTGGAAGAGATGGTGGTCGTTTCGCAGAGTGTGGCGGCGGAGGATCTCAGCCGTCGCGTGCGGATCACCGACCAGAGCGAGCTCGGGCTGCTGGGGATGTCTTTTAACGACATGTTGGACCGCATCAGCGAGATGAAGAGCCAGCTCGAGCAGTGGGCCAAGACGCTGGAACAGAAGGTGGAGCAGCGCACTGAACAACTGGTGCGCGTGCAGACCCAGGTGGCCCGTCAGCAGCGGCTGGCGTCGGTGGGCCAACTCGCCGCCGGCGTCGCCCACGAGATCAACAATCCTCTGGGCGGTATTCTCACCTTTGCGTCTCTGGTGCTGGAAGACCTGCCGCCGGACAGTCCCCACCGGGAGGATCTGGACGAGATCGTGCGGCAGGCGATTCGCTGCCGCAAGATCGTCACCGAGTTGCTGGAGTTCTCGCGTCAGAGGGAGGCGCATATGGAGTCGGCCAACGTCAACGACGTGGTGTCGCGGACGCTGGGGCTCCTGGAGAAGCAGGCCCTCTTCCATGACATCACCGTTACGCGCGAGTTCGACCGGAGACTTCCGGACACGGTCATGGATGAGTCGCAGATGCAGCAGGTGTTCATGAACATCATCCTCAACGGTGCGCATGCGATGCACGAGCGGGGCGCCCTGACCATTCAGACCGGCAGTGACGACGAACGCCGTCAAGTTTACGTTCGCGTTTCCGACACCGGCTGTGGGATTCCGCAGGAGCACATGGAGGCGATCTTCAATCCCTTCTTCACCACCAAGGACCCTGGTGAGGGAACCGGCTTGGGGCTAGCCGTCGCCGCCCGTATTGTGCAAGCCCACGGCGGGCGCACCGACGTGGAAAGCGAAGTCGGCCGGGGCACCACGTTCAGGATATACTTGCCCATGGACACTGCGCCGCCCGATGAGGGCGCCACCGAATCAGGTGAATAGCCAGGCGGGGCTCCCGATTGCGGATCACGAGGTTGAGAGGTGACGTGTATTGCCCATACCACGCAACACCGCTTGCGGACCATCGGTCGAGCGGGCTGGCGCAAGCGCGAGAACCAGCCAGAATGCGTATGACACGGGTGTGGCAGGTGACGAATCAACCGGGCGCAGGCTTCTCTGCCACAATTCCGTACATGAGCGGAATGGCGGGGAAATCGCTGGGGGGGAACCAGCGGCCGCCCGGTTCTTTGCGCATGTTCTCGAACAGGCGGGCTCCGTTGGAGAATGGGTATTCGTGGAACTGTGCAATGTGCATACCCGCGTTCAACAGTGCCGAGAGTATCGCGCCGAGGTGCCACTGGAACTCGTGAACGGGGTGAGGATTGGAGAACGCTGCGATTCCGTCCTGGTAACCGGAGGGCGTCAGGCAGTCCTCAGAGGCCGCTACGTAATCGTCAACTCCGTCCTCCCACTTCTGGGGTACGCCATTGCCGAAATACGAGTACTCCAGCTCGAGCCGTTCGTTGTACATCATCGAGGCGGGGTGAAACTCGAGCGTCACGAAACGGCCGCCGGGAATCAGCATTCCGGCGACGCCGCGTGCCCATCGTTCGAGATCGGACAACCAGCAGATGGCTCCATATGAGCAGAAGACGATGTCAAAGCGGGCGTCGCCGTCCGGCGGCGCTTCCAGCCAGTCGTAAAGGTCGGTCCGGTCGAATGTGGCGGGTATTCCTGATTCGGTGGACAGTTGCCTGGCGAAGCGGATCGCCTCGTCACTGATGTCGATGCCGGTCACCGTCGCGCCGCGACTAGCGAGGCTCAGCGTGTCCTGACCCGCATTGCACTGGAGGTGCAGGAGGCGCCGACCGGAAACTTCCCCGAGCAGATCGATCTCCTCCGGGAACAGCGTACTGCCGCCCTGGCGCAGAAACCCAGCCTGGTCGTGCTTGTGGCTGTTGTGGGCTGCGGTGGCTGCGTTCCAGGACAGGCGGTTGACTTCATGGATCGATTGGCCGCCAGGCTTGGTCATGGTTGGAGTCACCCTTGGGCAGGGTCGTCACCCGGAGTGCGGGCTCGCGCAGTGGCCAGCCTCGAGCGCCCTCGAGGTCCGGGTGCGCCTCTGCGGCGCATCCTCCCCAAGCCGGCAGGCCGCGCGCACAGACCAAGCGGCGACGGTAGCGAGGACATACCCCCCACCTACCGGTCCCGGGGCGCGGGCCGGTTGGTTCGGCCTAGGGATCCATCGATCCGCTCGCGTGGGCCTTAGGTCCGGCCGATGCGCCGGTCCCGCAGATGACGGGCTGCCGGTCTGGCTAACGGCGCCAGAAGTAGAGCAGCCAGAAGGCCAGGAGACCGAACAGTGTTACCACGCCGGAGATGGCGGTGACTGCAGAATCCGCTGAGCTGTCCATCATGAATCCTTTCAATAAGAAGCTGCGCTTCGTCTACCCGTGCGTCGCGGGGAGTCTACCCTCCGAATCAAGCGCTGTAAACCGGTCCCGCTCCAGGGAGGCCAGCTTGAATGTCACTGAGCCTCGGGCTCGGCGTCCGCCGAAGCGCGATACTTGATGACCCGCACGTTCTCGCGGGTGACCAACCCCTCGCGGACCATCTCGTCTATGTGGGGCATGAAACCGTCGATCTTTTTCTGGCTATCCACGATCTCGATGACCATCGGCAGATCCTCGGAAAGGCACAGAATCTTGGCGGTATGCAGACGGCTGTGGGCACCGAATCCCATCGGCCCGCGCAGAACGGTAGCCCCAGCCAGGTGCAGCTCGCGGGCTTTCATAACGATCGCTTCGTACAGTGGTTGACTGCCCCAGCGGTCGCTCTCGCCGATGAACACGCGAAGCAGACAGCCGTCTTGCGGAATCTTCATTTGCTCACACTCCCAACCACGATGTGGCCAGTCGGTAGCCAACCCCAACGCAGGCCAAGCCCACCGCCAGGCTTAGAAACACGTTGACGAAGGCCCGGACGTGCTGGCCTTCGTTGACCAGAGCGAACGTCTCCAAGCCGAAGGTAGAGAACGTGGTATAACCGCCAAGCGCTCCGATCAGCAAAGCCATCCGATACTCCTCCCGAATCAACCATCGTCCGGAGAACGCGGCGGTCAGGAAGCCGATCAGCAGGCATCCGCTCACGTTGACCAGAAGCGTGCCCAGGGGGAAGGTGCCGCCGGCGAGACGATTGGTCCATCCGCTCAGCATGAAACGCAGCACGCCGCCGATACCAGATCCAACGAAGATCAGGAAGAGCTTGTACATGTTCACTCCTGCCCGCCGCACCCAGCGCCAATCCACCCGAGAGCTGGCGGGACGGTGCGGGAAGCGCCCCCGGGGTCGGCCCGGGCTGGTCCTCTGATTAAGGAAGGCTGGCAGAGATCGCGATTCGCGTCAACCGTGGCGTTGCCATCAGCCCGTCACCTGCTCTGCCTCGGTGGCTGGAACCGGGTGGCGGGCAGGTTGAGAGTCATACCGGATCCGGTTTGGACGTGCCGACACGACTCCTCTCCGATCCGCGACCGTGGTGGAGCGGGTCAGCAAGATAGGCCGCCCGGTGTAATGGGAAGGACCAGCCGCGGATTGGCGCAGATGGACGCGGATGGGGGTGTCCTCCAATCCGCGTTGATCCGTGTGCATCCGCGGCTCCATCAGTTCGATGCGGACTCTGATCGGCAAGCTCAAACCGTGCAAGCTCCCACCCTTTGTTGAACAAAGGATGGGGCACCCGGCGCACAAACCTTGCGTCTTTTGAGCATCTTCGCGGCCAGTCTGTCCCCCACCTCGAGATCCGCTTGGAGGCGGATCAACGAGATGGGCCACCCGGCCTGGAGGCGAATCAACGAGATGGGCCACCCGGCTACGCCATGCCCATGCTCCGGTGGTGTCCAGGCGTGGGGTGGTTAGGGCTCCGGTGGGCGGTCCATTAAGGTCACTGGGGGGCAGCGCGGATGATGGTCACCGGGAGATCCTCGTTCAAGAGGGCGTTGTGCCAGGTGCCGGTCAGCTCGGTCAGGTCTTCGTTGACGGTGAGCTGGATGGGGGTGAAGGTGAGACCCACCTCGACCCCGTACCCGAGCCCGGCTCGGCAGGCAGAGGTTTCGCCGACCAGCTCGCCGTCGGTCAGGGTTCCCCGGAAGTCCAGATCGGTCTGGCTCGATTCGCCCGAGCCGTCATCATGGACGCAGATGTACGGAGTGACGTAGAGGGCCTCGACCTCGAAGCCGGTCTGGGTGATCTCGATTGCCCGAGCTCCATCCATCCAACTGCCCGAGAGATCCAGGTGCAGGGGGTCTTCGGGGCCGTTGGTCGTGGCGTCGCTGCCCGATGTGTTGGCCGGAGGGTCTTCAGTCGGCGGACTGGTGTCTTCCGTACTGCCACCGTTGGTATCAGCGTTACCTTCGTCGTCGGGGTTCTCGTCCTCGTCAGCTATCCCCGAGGTGGTGGCGTCGTCGGTGGAGGGGGGCGTATCATCGTCGTCGATGTTGACCACGTCTCCCACGCGGGCGTCGTCGGGCTTGGTCCCACCCGCTCCGGGCGAGTTGCATCCAACCAGCAGTGACAGGCTCAACACCACTACCCCTAGAATCGCCGTGTCGTGTCCTCGCCTGAACATCACACTCCCTCATGCCTGGTGTTGGTGCGTACTGACCCCCTACTGCAGCCTATCCCGAAACTGTGGGACAGGAATGATGCCTGCCGGTGACATGGTAATCTACCGAGCAACCGAATACCAAGCGCGATTCGGAAGGTCCGATAGGCTGCGGCCTGCGCGCGGGGGTGTCCGTGCGCCGACGCGGGCTCCTTGGGTACGGTGGGGGCGATGCTGGTGAAGTCTACGCGGTGCGCAGCGCAGCGCCGGCGGGCGCGCTGCACAGGTGATCCCACAAGTTCATGCGCTCGCGCCGGGTGGGGTTCATCCCGGCGTAGCCAGGACGCGGAGGCGTTTCGCCTTCCCGGGCAGCGTCCCTCCACCTCCCCCCTCCCTGGTGTGCCGTATGGACCGGGGAGGGGAGGGGGGGGATGGGACAGGTACTAAATCAGCACGGGTTTTCCGAGCTTGCGGCGCAACGGTACGAACTGGGCGCCGTGCATGACGTCGTGGAAGCCGAGGATGTTGAAAGCAGATCCCACGGTCGGGGCATACCCTTGCATGGATTCTGGAGTCGGTTTATCCAGATCGCTTTCGGGAAGGGCTTCGAGCGCCGCCAGGGTGGCTGCCCGCTGTTTCTCCAACAGGGCCACATACTGTTCCTTCTTGTGGAACTTCGAGGGATCGTCCGAGGAGGACGTTTCTTTGGTGTATGACTCCGCGAAGCCCGCGGGTAGGTCGGGCATGGTGCAGCCCACCATGGTCATCATCTCCCGCTCCGAGGTGATCAGGTGGCCTAGCTGCCACGCGGCGTGGTTGGCGCCCTCCACGGGGCGGACCATGTAGTCCGCGTCCGTGAAGTCACTCAAGTAAGTCGTGAGGATTTCGTGGCCCATGTTGATCGAGTTCAGGATTACGTCCTTGGCGTTCATGTGTAAACCTCCGATGCGTGTACGGTCTTACGTCATGATCCGGCGGGCGGGACCGCCCGGTCGTATTACTTCTGTCCGGGTGTGCGCGTGTAGGTGATCTCCATCGACTTGTGCTCTTGTCCGTCCGGTCCAACCCGGAACATCTCCATAACGCTCTCGTCCTTGGAGACCTCACGGTGTACGCTGCGCATCCGGGTCGGGCCGGTCATGAGGTCATCATACTCGCCCTCCATGGTCAGGGTCTTGGCGTCAGGGTTGTGCGTGCCTTCCATGACGATGAAGCCGGTGGACCAATTGTCCAGCCATACGGATACGTACTTCTTCTTGGCTTTGTCATATGCCAGTAGGTTGACACCCTGGAAGGCTTTGTCCATCAGCGTACACCGGAAGTCCTCCTTCAGGTAGCGCCCGTCGAATACGACGGAGATTTCGCTGACGCCGGTTGAGACGGAGGGCTCTCCCGGGCCGGTCCAGGTCTTGGCCACGGTCTTCCAGGTGCCCACCGCTGCTTTGAAGCGGGCGTGCTCCGGTCCGGGAGCGCTGAGCTGCTCGTACAGCTTCATCATCTCTTCCATACTGGGCGGAGTCTGCTTCTCTTCCTGCGAGTGTGCCTGGGCGGCGACGAGCAGGCCGGCGCCGATGGCGATAGCCGCAAGGGTTGCCTGAAGCTTCCTGATCATGGTTTGTCTCCTTATCAAAGCGAGTTTCATTCCGGTGAGGGCTCTCCGGTCCCCCACCCGACGGGGAGTGTATCGCCGCATTGGTGTTCGGTCAATGTTCGGTATGGATTATTCTGGGCGAATGAGGTGTGTGGTCGTAAGTGATTTTCAGGCGATGGGTTACGACCTGTCCGGGGAGTGGTTCCGAGCTCTGCGGAAGGGTTGTCTCCCACCGCTGAAGCGATAGGGCACATGGGCATCGGGTGCCATGCTCATCCCGGAGGGTGAGCATGCCGCCAGCTCGATCATGGCCACGCTGCGCGATGGCCATGGCACCCTGCATCTTGTCTCCCACCGCCGAAGCGTTGGGACACCCGGGCGCTACTCGGTTGGTGTTTTGCCGCGGTCTGTCAGGCTACCTGGGCGCAGACTTTCTTGGCGGCGTCGGTCAGGTCGTCCGCGGGGATCAGTTGCTTGATGGCGGCTTCTTTGAGCATGGCCCGGGCGCGTTCGACGTTGGTGCCCTCCAGGCGCACGACCACGGGCACGTTGAAGCCCACCTCTTTGGCTGCGTTAATCAGAGCCTCGGCGATGGTATCGCATTTGGCGATTCCGCCGAAGATGTTGACCAACACGCCCTTGACCTTGGGGTCGGCGAGGATGATGCGGAACGCTTCGGTGGCTCCCTCGGCGGTCACCGATCCGCCGACATCGAGGAAGTTGGCGGGCTCGCCACCGTGGAGCTTGATGATGTCCATAGTCGACATCGCCAGACCGGCTCCGTTGACCAGACATCCGATGTTGCCGTCCAGAGCGATGTAGGTGAGATCCGCCTTCTGGGCGCGAAGCTCTGCCTCGTTCTCCTCCGTGGGGTCGTGCATCTTCTGGAGGTCGGCGTGGCGGAACATCGCGGAGTCATCGAAGTTCATCTTCGCATCGATCGCCAGGATCTGCCCGTCGGGCGTGCGTATCAGCGGGTTGATCTCGGCGAGCGAGCAGTCCTTGGATAGAAAGATCTTGGCCAATCCACGGAGCACCTTTGCGGTGGCTTTGGCCTGCTCCTTGTCGGTCAGTCCGAGGGCGCCGATCAGCTTGGCGATCTGGAAACTCTGCAGGCCCAGGTGTGGATGGAACCACTCTTTGACGATGGCATCCGGATTGCGCGCCGCGACCTCCTCGATTTCGACGCCGCCCTCACGGGACACCATCATCACCGGGGTGCGTCTGGCTCGGTCGAGCACCACGCCGACGTAGTACTCGGAGTCGATATCCACGCCGTCCGCCACCAGCAACTTCTTCACTTCGATACCCTCCGGCCCGGTCTGCTTGGAGACCATGCGGTTGGAGAGCATGAACTTGGCGGCGGTCTCGGTTTCGGCGGGGGTCTTGCAGAGCTTGACGAACCCCGCCTTGCCCCGCCCGCCGGCGAAGACCTGAGCTTTGACCACGACCGTCCCGCCGATCTTCTCATGGGCGGCCATCGCAGCCTTGACGGTTTCCACTACTTCCGACGCCGGAACCGGGACGCCGGCGTCCTGCAACAACTGCCGTGCCTGATACTCGTGGACTTTCATGTTGCGCCTTTTGCTGGTGAATCGTTCCTGGGGAACGCGGAATCCCCCGTTCCAGTACTGGCTGAGCCCGCGCCGGAGCCCATAACGACTGAATCGCCCTCGGCTGGATGAGGGTCTGGAGGAGCGACCACCGCTCCCGTCCATCGGGCCGATCGCAGGCCTCATAATACCGGTAGGCTCGGCGTCCGCAACCGACACCCTCCCCACGCTGGGGGGGAAGAGCCCGGATGGCGTGGCACGGCGGCGATTCATAACGTATCTTTGGTGTGGAAGAGCGGATTCTCCTCAGGAGGAGGCTAGGCTCTATCGCGCGGGACTGGGCGAGGTCCGGACTCCTTTCACGCCGCGTCAGAGCCGATATACCCCCCGAGGGAGCGAACCGCGATGATGTTCCAGATGCTGGCTGTCAGCAGCATACAGCGCGTCGATGCTGTTCACAAGGAATTCGCCGGCCGAACAAACGGCGATCTGATGAGGATAATGCTGTGGGCCGGCGCCGCCTTGGCCGTCCTGTTCGTCGCTTTGCTGGCGGTGAACTACTTGCAGCAACGCGGCCGTCATCGCGCCGAGGTGGCACACCGGGTGAAGCTGGAGGCCAAGCTGCGGCGGGCCAGGGAAGCTCGCCTGCAGTATTGATTATCCCGGTTCCCTACTCAACTCTCCGAGGCCGACCGCTGGTCGGTAAGCCAATCCACATACTCAGGTCGAATCGGGTACGTTCAGTGTACATGACAGTTCAGGCGGGCCGTGCGGCCACCGCGCGTCCATGTTGCCAACGCCTCGAGAAGCCCCAACGGGGCGTCATAGACCAGCCCAGGGCAACGCCCTGGGGCCTCGTGACTGAGACAAACGCGAGCCCTGACAGGGCGGCATAGCTTAACTTCGCCCCTTCAGGGCTTACGTTGCTTCGGGCAATCCCGCCCCAGGGCGTTGCCCTGGGCTGTCATAGTGCGCCCTTTCAGGGCGACGAGGGGTGTCCAGACACAGCGATGTTCACGCGCAGACGATCGCTCGGTGACAGAACGCTCAAAAGCCCGCCCGTACTGTCACGCACCCTACGCTCAGGGGGCCGCTGAGCGTCCTTCGCCTGACCGGGTCGCCCCGGTCATGGTATGGCGATTACGCTTTCGAGGGCGTTCGGTTGCCGGTTGGGGTGCATGTTGCGTCACGCCTCCCTGCGGTTGCCGTTGGTCCGCTCCGCTCGTAGAATGCCGCGCACAGGGCAGAGAACGTCGGAACGGTGCATGATGTCTACGGTTGGAGCGGTAGTTGTGCCAATGACCATCACTTGCCTAAGCACGGTTCGATCGGCTCGGATTGCACGGTTTTGCGGAGTGCTGCTGGGTGGTTTCTCGGCGGTGGTCGCCGCGGCTGACGACCGCGACGGCAAGGTGGCTGCGTTGGAGTATGACGATGCCCGTGGGGTGTGGGTGGAGCGTCAGGCGCCTGTTGCCGGTACTGCGGAGGGTGATCTCGCGGCGGCGCGCATCGACCATCTCGAGGGTCGGTACGGCGCGGCGTACAAGCGGACCAAGAAGTGGCTGAAGATCTACGGACAGGAGCACCCGTTGTATCCTGAAGCAGCGGTGCTCCATGCGGATGTGGAACGGGCTCGCAAGAACTACTACCGCGCCCACACTCACCTCAAGGACTTCCTGAATCAATACGGGGCCAGCCGCGCCGCCGACGAGGCTCTGCGTATCGATTTCAACATCGCGGAAGTGTTCCTCGGCGGTACGAAGCGCAAGCTGTGGGGCATGCGCATGCTGCCGGCGGAGGACTTGGGGATTCAGATTCTGGATGACATTTCGGCGAACTACCCGGGGAGCGCTCTGGCGGAGCTGGCGATCAAGACCAAGGCGGACTACTTCTACGGTAAGAAGGACTTCGCCCTGGCGGAGTTGGAGTATGCTCGTCTGCGCGAGCAGTTCCCCAAGAGTCGTTACGTGCGCCTGGCCATGCGCCGCCGGGCGGAAGCGGCACTGTCGGGGTTTCCGGGAATCAAGTTCGACGATGCGCCCTTGGTTGAGGCGGAGGCGCGTTTTCTCGAGTATCTGTCCCAGTATCCCGGGATCGCGGAGCAGGAGGGGGTCGGGCTTACCCTGGATCACATCCGCGAGCAGCGCGCCGCCAAGGAGGTGAGTGTGGGCGATTACTACCGCCGCACCGGCCATCCTCAGGCGGCTGCGTTCTACTATCGGTCCACGTTGACCCACTGGTCGGAGACCATCGCCGCCCGCCAGGCCACGGACCGGTTATCGACGATGGGGATGCCCCCAACCTCGGCGAGCCCGCCTGGCGAGCCGGAAGCGCCGCAAGGACCCTCGTTGACGTCGCTCGACAAGGAGGCTTCATGATCGCCAGATTCTCGGTTGTGGTTGGCTTGCTGGGGCTGTTGTGCAGCGGGTGCGGATACTCCACCCAGCGTCCGTTCAGGTCCGGAATCCAGACTGTGCACGTTGAAATGCTGGAATCGCGGGAGTTTCGACGCGAGTTGGAGTTTCAGCTTTCCGAAGCGCTGGTTAAGCGGATCGAGCTGGACACTCCGTATCGCATTGCGCCGCTGCGAACGGCCGATACGTTGCTTACGGGGGAGATTCTCGAGGTCCGTCAGCGGGCGCTGGGGGATGATTTCGAGACCGGCTTGCCACGGGAGACAGGTGCCACCGTGGTGATGTCGTACCGCTGGAAGGACCTGCGGACCGGGGATACGTTGGTGAGTCGGGATCGGTTCATCCACTCCACGGAGTACATCCCTCCGGTGGGGGAGTCGTTCTCGACCGGAATGGTCCGCGGGCTAGATGGAATGGCCCGGTCCATCGTGCAGTCGATGGAAACCGGCTGGTGATGGTCCTAGAATCCTGCGGCGAGTAGTCGCGCCGTGTAGATCGTTCGAGGGAGCTGCCGTATGCCGCAAGGTGAGGGTCCTGGGCCTGAGAACCCGAGTCAGCGTCCGCGTCCAGGTGGGCCTAACCTCAAGGTGCCCTCGCGCGGGGTGCTCAGTTGGGTGGTGTTCCTGGGGTTGGCTTTGATGTTGGTGGTTCTGCTGACCAGCAACGTCAATAAGCCCAAGACCATCGACATCAACGCCTTCTGGACCCTGGTGTACAACGACGAGATCGAAGTTGTTCGCATTCGCGAGGATAGCCTCACCGGGACGCGCAAGCGTACCGACCGCGATCCACAACAGGCCAATCTCGAGTTCACGCTGCTGTATCCCCTTCCCGCCATGGACCACGAGTTCATGACCGAGATGCGTCAGGCCCTGCCCGAAGCCACCATCAAGTTCGAGAGGCGTAGTCAGCTCGTGAACCTGCTGATCGCCCTGCTTCCGTGGCTGTTGCTGGTGGCGTTCTTCTGGTTCTTCGTATTCCGCCAGCTCCGTAACGCCGGCGGTGGGGGGGGGATGCTGGGCAACTTCGGTCGTTCTCGACACCGGGTGACCACCAAAGAACACACTAACGTGACCTTCGCCGACGTCGCGGGGATCGCTGAGGCCAAGGAAGAAGTCACCGAGATCATCGAGTTCCTCAAGAACCCCAAGCGGTTTCAGCGGCTTGGCGGACGCATTCCGCGTGGGGTCCTGCTGGTGGGGCAGCCGGGGTGCGGCAAGACCCTCCTGGCCAAGGCCATCGCCGGCGAGGCTGACGTACCGTTCTTCTCCATCAGCGGATCAGATTTCGTGGAGATGTTCGTGGGGGTGGGGGCGTCGCGGGTCCGCGACCTGTTCAAGCAGGCCAAGGAGAACTCGCCGTGTATCATCTTCCTGGATGAGATCGACGCGGTCGGCCGACGGCGGGGGGCTAGCTTCGCCGGTGGCGGGCACGATGAACGCGAGCAGACGCTCAACGCGATCCTGGTGGAGATGGACGGTTTCGAGACTGACGATCAGGTAATCGTTGTCGCCGCTACCAACCGGGTGGACGTGCTCGATCCCGCGCTGATTCGTCCGGGTCGGTTTGATCGCCAGGTGTTCGTGTCGCTTCCGGACGTTAAGGGGCGGTACGAGATTCTCAAAGTGCATGCCCGCAAGATCAAGCTCGGGCCGGATGCGGACCTGCGCCGCTTGGCTCGCGGGACGCCGACGTTCTCCGGTGCGGACCTGGCGGCGATCATTAATGAGTCCGCCCTCCTGGCGACGATGGAGAACAAGGAATTCGTCGAGCAGATCGATCTCGAGGAGGCCCGCGACAAGGTTCGCTGGGGGCGGGCCAAGCGCAGCCGCGAAGTCGATGAGAAAGAGCAGTTGGCTGTCGCCTACCACGAGGCGGGCCACGCCCTGGTTCAGTCTCTCGAGGAACACGCGGACCCGGTACACAAGATCAGCATCATTCCGCGGGGACCGTTCGGCGGGGCTACCTTCTCCCTGCCCGAGAAGGATCGCACCAACCTAAGCCGCAACTACATCCTGGCGGTGATGCGGGTGCTATGCGGCGGACGTATCGCCGAAGAGCATTTTTGCGGTGATGTCAATACGGGCGCTTCCGCTGATATTCGTCAGGCCACCGACCTGGCCCGCCGGATGGTCACGGAATGGGGCATGAACGAGAAGCTCGGCTTTATCGCCTACGATGGGGAGAGTTCCGGTCAGAACCAGATGATCGAACTTCCCGGAGCCAAGGAGTATTCGGACGAGACTGCCCACCAGATCGACCAGGAGGTACGCCGGCTGATCGACGAAGCCTACAGCGGGGCAAATCGCATCATCACGGAGAACGCCGAGCACGTGAAGAGCATCGCCGAAGCCCTGGTTAAGTACGAGACCATCACCGGCGAGGACGTCGCCAAACTGATCGCCGGGGAACGTCTGGATCGTCCGGGTGTGGCGGATCTGCTGGACGACGAGTCCGACGCGGATGCCATGGGCCAGGCCCGTCCGGTTTCCGCCCCAGAACCCACCCTCGACGGCCAGCCCGGATTCGGCGACGGCCCCCTGCCCCAGCCCGGCTAGGGGTTTGCGGCGGAGAGCACCACGGCTCTGACATACGTTGCTCTATGGCGCGTCCTGAACAGAGCCGCGCCCGTCAGGAAGCGGTCCGGTTGCGGGAACGCTTGTCTCCAGTATCTCCGCTTCCTCACGGGCGCGGCTCGGATGATCCGCAGATTCGAGCGATTGGGAGCATCAGTCGCACTCGTCGGGAACGCAGTTGCCATTGTGGTCGTTCTCCCGACGGATGCAGGGATGGGAATTGCGCTGCAGGTCGAGTGACACCGCTGACGCTGACCCCGGCTGACTCAGAACCGTGCGTACCGCCGACGTCCCCGCCGGCAGGATGGCGCCCAGGTCGCATTCGTCTGGTCTGCCATTGCTGTTGCAGTCCGGGCTCCGATCGAGGGCGGCGAACACGTCGAGGTCGTCCGGCACACCGTTACTATTGCAGTCCAGGTCACATTCGCCCGGCAGGCCGCTGGTGTCGCAGGTCAGCTCCACCGCTACGTGATACACGACCTCCACCATCGCCCCAACCAGCGGCGTCTGCGGAGTCAACCGATAGCCCGCCGTAGACGGACCCGCGCTTCCCTGGACATCGACCGAGCCCGTGGCAGTCAGGAGGACCTCGAAGGTGGTATTCGGCGGGCTTGCGGTGAAGGCCGCCAGATCGGCTGGTGCGGTGAAGCTCAGACCTTGTGTGGAAGCGTCCCGGAGCAGTCCCCAGTCCACCGCGCTGGGTCCGGAGTAGTCCAAGGTCCCATCGAACGGTTCGACATGCGTGGGGCTGGCGACGGCATTCGGCTGGGCGTCCAGGGCGAAGCCCGAGTTCGGTCCGTCCACGGATACCAGCGCGTCAAGCGATGCGGTCAGATCGCTCCCTCCCAGGCTAGGGCTGAGGTTCTCGGCTTCGAGCTCTCCCTCCGCGGACGCGATCAGGATGACCTCCACCTCGGTCAGCACGCCCAGGAGTGGATCGAACCTGTCGAAGACCAGGGTTGTACTCCAACCGTTGGTTCCCACCTCCTGCTGGTCTGCGCATTTGGTGTGCGGCATTTTGACCTGCCCAGCGGCGGGGGCCGCCGAGCACAAAGCTGCCACCAGGACCGGGAGCAGCCTGATATTGTGACGAGAAGTGTTCATGGCTTCTTCTTCCATTGTCATGCTGTGCATTCAATCACCGACGCCAGCGCTCAGTCGCCGACCAGGTAACGCTGTTTACTGTCCAGGTGAAAGCGTACGAGCATCAGGGCATCCCTGTTCATCTCCGCCCGGGGGATTATCGTGCCCGGCGGCCACCACGGATCAGGCCAGCGCGACAACGCTTCGCTCATCCACTCCACGTGTCCGTCAAAAAACCCCGCGTTCAACCCCAGAAACTCGCCGCAGCCGTGACGATAGGAATAGGCGGCGAGCTCGGGAGACCTAGCCGACCGCAGGAAGGACCGCATGAACATATCGGGGTCGGTCGGCGCTCCAGACGAGAACGCGCCTCCGCTGGTGGGTTTCCAGCCGTAGTTGTAGGTAATAGTCCCCTGATAGGCGTCCGTGAATCGGGAGCCGTCCGCGAGGAACACCTTTCTGGAAGGGTTGCCGACGAGTTCGATACGCGGGGCGTACCCGGAGGGAATGTCCACGCCTCCCCCTACTTGCGGGTGGAAGTACTGGAGCGAGATCCGCTCCGGGTCGCCGTAGGGGGCCCCTCCCCCTCTCAGCATGATGCTCCGCATGCTGTTGTAGCTGACCATGCGCTGCGGGCCGAAACTGCCGGGGATCGATTGGGGATAAGGCCCCGCCTCGAAATGATTGCTCGGGCAGGCGAACACGCCCTCGATGAGCTGGGTGCGCCAACGGACCTCGCGGTTGGGATCCAGGGGCATCATCTTGGCTGCGATGGGCGCCGCCCAGTCCCAGATCTGCACCACGTCGCCCGGCGTATCCACCGCGTCAGGCGGGAGCGAAGATCCACCTTCGGGCCAGAGCTGCTGTCCGGTCGTCGCCGGCGAGCCCGGGAACCATCCCCCGGACTCTTCCATGTAGACGGCGCACGCTTTGGCGAGGTAGCCCAAGCGTGCGGCGCACGTCGGTTTTCGACACTGTTCCCGCGCCGCGCGCAGCGACGCCGGCAGGATCATGAGCACCATGCACGCCACGACCCCAACCACCAGGAGTTCGACCAGCGTGACCGCGCGGCCGGCGCCCGGATCCATTCGCCCAACGCTACGTCGCCGCCACCGGGAGGAGACCCCAAAGGTGATGGAAGGACTTCGTGTCGCACTGCCCACCGAGTCTCGTAGACGCCCACTTGCCCGCATGGCTGATCCTCCTCTGAAATGGGATCCGCAGCCTCTCCTCCCCCGTCCATACAAGTGTAGTCCGTGCGTAGACCGGTATTCTTACACGGAGTCCGGCTTCTTTTCACGCCCACCTGGCTAGCTCGCTGAAAATAGCCAACGCCAGCCGATTGTCAGGTTGCGGAATCGTGCGGTGTCCCGGAGGCTGGGGGACGCTGGGGATTGGCGATGTCGGCGCTATTGGCGCCGCGGTCTGCCCGCGAGCAGTCCGCCAAGGGCGAGCAGCGAGAGAGTGGCGGGCTCAGGAATCAGCAGGAACCCTCGGCGATTCCCATCTGGTGCAACGCCGTTTCCCGTGATCCACCCGGAATCGTTGATGCCGTAGGCCTCTTCGAGTCTCCAGCCGGAACCGGACGGTACAAGGTCGTTAAGGTCGGTCATGACACCGTCGCTGTACAGGAAGGCGCTGGATTGCACGCCCGTCAAGGAGGCGGATCCCACCACCTGGCCGGCGTCGTTGATGTCCCGGGCGCGACTGGACGTCCAGCCCATCGCGCCCAGGTCGGTCATGGCGCCGTCGCTGTAGAGGAAGGCGTGGGATGCAGCGTCGCCCACCGTACTCGACCATCCCACCACCTGCCCGAGGTCGTTGACAGCCCACCCAAAGGACTTCGTTCCTCCCAGTGTGCCCAAGTCATGCTTGACGCCATCGCTGTACAGGAAGGCACGGTATTCTATGTCATCGCCGATAAGTGAGTAGCCGGTGACGTGACCGGCGTTGTTGATACCCCATGCCCAACTGCCTCTATCCCCCGGCGTACCCAGGTCTTGCATGGCGCCATCGCTGTAGAGGAAGGCGGTACGCGTTCCGTCGGCCAGCGCGGCGAATCCTGCCATTTGCCCGGAATCGTTGATGCTATTGGCGTGGCTCGTCGTTCCCCCCAACGTGCCCAGATCGGTCATCACGCCATCACTATACAGGAAGGCGTGCTGACCCCCCGAGAGACTCTCAGCGTTTCCCGCCACTTGGCCGGAGTTGTTGACGTCGTAGGCGCGGCTCCAGTCCCCCCCCATCGTACCCAAGTCTTGCATGACGCCATCGCTGTGCAGGAAGGCATGGTATTCTGTGCCAACGCCGGTGCGGGAGTGACCGGCAACGTGACCGAGATCGTTGATGCCGAGGGCATTACTGGAGTTCCCGCCCAGCGTGCCCAGGTCGACGATGGAGTAGTCAGCAAGGGCAGTACCTCCCAGACCCGACACCAACAGACAGACGCACAACATAGCTCCCGGTCGGAGCGTTTTGGCACGGTGCATTTCATCTCCTCCTCAAGGGTCATCTACAGGCGGATCGCTCTGTTCTGTTCACTACTTGCCCTGCGGCCGCATGCCTCGCACGCTCACTTGCCCGCTTGGCCAGTCCTCCTCTGGCATGGGATTCGCCGTTTCGGACACTTGGTCCATTGCGGAAACTGACGATCCTGCCCCATGTCCGCCAATGAGTGTCATAGCGCCGGAATCGTCGACGCACGCACAGTCCGTGCGGGGTATGAGGGCGGAGTCTCGTCGCCCCGCGTGGCTATGTAAGGGTAGTCCGTACCAGGACGGTGTATCTTACACGGAATCTGGGGCTTTTTCGTGGCCACTTGGCTGGTTTGACAGACGCTGCCACCATACGCCCGCCGGCGGATCACGGAATCGCACGGGGTTCCGGAGGCTGGGGGGAGGGTTCCACCCAGCGCAGCCGGCAGGTATCCTCTTCCCCAGTCAGGAGGGGATGGGGAAGGTCGCAGGGGCACCGCCGATGATGAAGTTCGCAGGCCATCGCGTATTGGAATCCGCCGGGTCGCCGGTGGTGATGGGCGTGTTGAACATCACCCCGGATTCGTTCAGCGATGGTGGGCAGTTCCTGGAACTCGACGCTGCGGTGGCCCGTGCGGTCCAAATGGCGGCGGAGGGGGCGGACATCATCGACGTGGGGCCGGAGTCCTCTCGGCCTGGAGCAGAACCGGTCGAGCCCGTGGAGCAGATCCGCCGTGCCGTCCCGGTGATTGAGGCGGTTCGGCAGGCGCTCCCGGAGATGGTCATCTCCATCGATACCTCATCCGCGCAGGTGGCGGCGGCGGCAGTGGAGGTCGGGGCGGACGTAGTGAACGACATCACCGCCCTGGGCGGTGATCCGGGGATGGCCCGGCTGGTGGCGGAGTCGGGCGCGGTGGTCGCGTTGATGCACATGCAGGGCACGCCGGATACCATGCAACGCGCCCCGCACTACGCCGACGTTGTGACGGAGGTGAAGTCCTTCCTCGCGGCGCGGGCGGATGTGGCGATTGCGGCGGGAGTCGATCCCGGGCGGATCATCGTCGATCCCGGGATCGGATTCGGAAAGACCGTCGAGCACAATTGCGCGCTGATCCGGCGGCTTGACGAGTTGGTTGAACTGGGTTTTCCCGTGCTGCTGGGCGCTTCGCGCAAGAGCATGGTCCGGGCGTTTGTCGGGAACGAGGCTTCGGGAATCCTGGCGGGATCTTCGATGTGTGCGTTGGCTGGTGCGGTGGCAGGGGCGAGGATCGTTCGCGTGCATGACGTGGCGGAGACGGTTGCGTTGCTGCGGGCGGCGGCGCCGGCAGTTAGTCCTCGTCGCTGATCGACCGGCGGCTGCGCGGGCGGATCAGGGGCCGCTTTCGCTTGGCTTGCAGAAACTCCACCATGCGGCGTCCGGGCGGTGTGGCCATGGTCTTGTCGAGTTCGGCGATGGTGACGGGCAGGGGTTTGCCGCTGCGGTACAACCGCTTGAACGCCACGCGGATTTCCTCGATCTCCTCGTTAAGCAGGTTTGCCCGCCGCATTCCCACGCGGTTGATCCCCGCCACGCGGTTGCGCCCGAATACCATCAGAAACGGCGGGACGTCGCAGACCATCTCGGCGTGTCCGCTGACCATCACGAGTTCGCCGACATGAACGAACTGGTGGATTCCGGCGCCGCCGCTGAGGAACGCACCCGCGCCGACATGCACGTGGCCAGCCAACATCGCACCGTTCATCATGATTACCCGATCGCCGACGACGCAGTTGTGGGCCACGTGCGAGGTCGCGGCGAGGAGGCACTCGGCGCCGACCACGGTGGTGGATTCCGGATCCGTGCCCCGATGGACGGTCGCATACTCGCGAATCACCGTTCCGTCGCCGATCTCACAGTAGCTGCGCTCACCGGTGAAGGCGAGGTCTTGCGGCTCATGCCCCACGACCGCGCCCATGTGGATCGAGCACGATTCGCCGATGCGCGTCCAACCGCGAAGGTGGGCATGGGCGCCGATCTTCGTATCCGCCCCCACGCGGACCGGGCCTTCGATCACCGCGTAAGGTCCCACCTCGACCGACGGATCAAGCTCAGCCTGTCGGTCTATAATGGCACTCGCGTGGATGGACATTCGTCTCCTCTGCACCTTCGGAAGCGGGCAACTGGGGTCAATCCCTACGTCGGGCGAAGGCGCGAGCGCCAAGGTCTGCGCCCATGCTTCTCAAGCGGTCGCACGGTGGCACGAAGACGGTGGCGGATGCTCCAACGCCCGCCGTGCATAGCCCTGCGCTTGCACGGGGGTTTGTCGCGTCTGGTCGCGACATGTCACAGGCTGCCGTAAACGCGCCGGGCAGGACTTGAACCTGCGACCGCCGGATTAGAAATCCGGTGCTCTATCCGACTGAGCTACCGGCGCTGTAACCACACTTGATACCACAAACACGCGGTTTCGCAAACGCGAGTTGACGCAACTGGTGGGCCGGACACGGGACTACGCCACGATCGCGGTGGAGAGTAGCAGGTATGCCGTCACGCTGATCACATCGTTGCACGTCGTTACGATCGGACCGGACGCAATCGCCGGGTCCACCCCCATCCGGCGGAAGAAGAAAGGTAGTACGATGCCCAGACCCGCCGCCACCAGAATCGCCACGCCCATCCCCAGGCCCACCGCACCCGACACGCTGGCGGACGAAAAACCCTCCAGGCTGATACCTTCCGAGAGGCGCTCGAGCATGGGCAAGGTCAGCCGGGCGATGAAATACGAGAACGCCCCGCACACCGGGGCCATCAGCAGGGCAATCCTCCCCTCGCGAAAGAAAGCCAACGACAGCTTCCCCGCGGCTAGATCCCCCGAAGCGAGTCCGCGGATGATGATCGTCGAGGTCTGCACCCCGCAGTTACCACCCATCGCGCCGATCATCGGAATGAAGGCGATAATCGCCGCCGCCGCCAGTTTGTTCAGGTGGGGTTCAGCCAGCATGATGACCGCCGCGGACACCGACATCATCACGAACGCCGGCAGCAGCCACTGAAACCGAATCCGCGCCGCCCGCACAATCGAGGTCGTCTCCAGCTCTGCCGGGTCCGTACCCGCCATGTGGTAGATGTCCTCGTCAGCCTCCTCTTCGACCACGTCCATGACGTCGTCGTGGGTGATTCGCCCAAGCAGCACGCCCTGTGCGTCCACCACCGGAACCGAGGAGACATCGTACTTGCGGAAGGTGTGGACCACGTCCTCCTGATCGTCCGTGACGTCTACCGTCACCGGGTCCGACTCGCAGATCTCCGCCAGGCAGCGAGTGGACGGATTGACCACCAGGCGCCGTAGCGGGACCAAACCGTGCAGACGCCCGTCGTCCTTCACCACGTAGACGAAGTGAATATCCTCCTCCTCGCAAGCTTTGCGCACCGCGTCGGTGGCCTGACCCACGGTCGCGGTATGCGGCAAAGCCACCAACTCCGGGGTCATGATCCCGCCGGCGGTGTCCTCCGGATACTCGAGCAGTTCCTCGATAGCTTCGGAACGCTCGTCCGGGACTTGCTCGAGAATCCCCTCGCGTTGCTCCTCGTCCAGCTCGCCCAGTACGTCGGCGGCGTCATCCGGCGGAAGGGCGGCGACGATCTGGGTCAGCTCCGCTTCGTCCAGATCCTCGACCACCTCCCCACGGTCGGCTTCGTCGAGCAGGACGATGACCTCCGCGGTCATCCGCGGGTCCATGGCGAAGACCAGGCGCGAACGCTCCTGGTCATCGAACAGCTCGAACGCCTCCGCCACGTCGGCGGGGTGGGCGTTGGCCAGCACGGCAATCAGCTGGCCGTCAGCACCGCCTTCCAGCAGCGTCTCCAGCTTGTCGTAGAGTTCTTGAGCTTCAGAAGCCATCAGGCGCTCCCGCCGTCTCCACACGGCTGCGTCAGCATCGCATTATGCTGAGGTTGCCGCGGAAGGCAACGCGACGGCACTTGGGCACCGGCCCGTCTGGGCGGGTTGGTGCTTTTGCGATACCATCCCCGCCAGTCCGCCCCGGAAGCCTATCGAGACCGCGGACCTCGTACCACCGTACGCCAACAGGGGGTAACGATCATGAGCCTGAGGATCTACCGTGATAAGGACATCAGCCTCGAACCGCTCCACGGGCGAGCCCTCTGCGTGGTGGGCTACGGCAACCAGGGTCGCGCCCACGCGCTCAACCTGCGCGACTCCGGCTTTCGCGTGGAGGTCGGTCAACGCCCGGGAGCCGGTTTCGCCCAGGCCACCGCCGATGGCTTCGCACCTCAACCGGTATCCGAAGCCGTCGTCCCCGCGGATCTGATCATCCTCACCCTGCCCGACGAAACCGCCGCTGAAACCTATGCCGATTCCGTCGCTCCGGTGCTGCAACCCGGCCGGGCCTTGGGCTTTGTCCACGGGTTCAACATCCGCTTTCAGTTCATCGACCCGCCCCCAGGTGTTGATGTCATCATGGTCGCCCCGAAAGGGCCGGGCTCGTTGCTGCGCTCGCTCTACCTGGAGAACAAGGGCTTGCCTTCCCTGGTGGCGGTGGAGCGCGACGCTTCCGGCGGGGCGCTTCCTCTGGCCCTGGCCTGGGCGGCGGGGATCGGCTCAGCCCGCGCGGGGGTGATCGAGACCACCTTCGCCGACGAAACCGAAACCGACCTGTTCGGCGAGCAGACGATACTCTGCGGCGGCGTAACCTCCCTGATGAAAGCCGCCTTCGAGACCCTGGTGGAAGCCGGCTACGCTCCTGAATTCGCCTACCTGGAGTGCGTTCACGAACTAAAGCAAGTGGTCGATCTGGTCTACGCGGCGGGGATGAGTGGTATGCGGGCGCGGGTCTCCAACACCGCGGAATACGGCGACCTCACCCGCGGCCCGCGGATGGTCAACCAAGCCACCCGCCAGGAAATGCGCCGGGTTCTGGAGGAGATTCGGTCGGGGGCCTTCGCCCGCGAGTGGATTCAGGAGTGTCGCGCCGGGCGCAGCCGCATGAAGGATCTCCACGAACGTGATGCGTCCAGCGAAATCGAATCCGCCGGGCGCGCCGTCCGCCAACTCATGCCCTGGCTGACCGACACAAGCTAACCGCCAGGGGGAAGCCACCTTTGACCGTCTTGTCGCCGGTGAAGCGCACCGCGGCATCGCGTACGTTCCCGGCATCGATCCTCCCCGGGTGGCGGATGCCGACGGTCTTCTGGGGCGCTGATGCGCCAGGGTCCAGGTTCGACCCCTGAACCCCCTGACCGAATCGGTCACGGCGACGTTGTTAGGGGCACACGTGTCCGAGGGGCTTGGCCACTGGGGTCGCCCCTACCGTCCCGTAAACCGCACCGGCGTCGGCGGAGAACGTGATGTTGTGATCGCCGTTCACGTCCCACCGGGTGTCGTCCGGCGCGCCGGTCTCCCCAACGTGGGCATAGATCGTACCGGCGTCGGCGCTGAACGTCACGTTACCGTCGTTGCTCACGTCGCCGACCTGAACCATGTAGTGCACGCTGAAGCTCTCCACGCCGGACCAGGCGCCAGAATCCGCGTAGACGCCGATCCACGTTGTGTTGGGCAGTAGCGAAGAACCGTTCTCCCGGATTTCGAGCACGCGCATGGCACCGAAGCCGTCGTCCACCACGGTGAAGGTGAAGTTCGACGAGTAGTCGGTGGCGCCGTAGGTGCCTCCGCTGTCCAGGGTGCGAATCTGTATCGCCCCGCCGGGGTCACTGATCGCGCTGGCGAAGGTCAGTCGGATGAAGTTGTTGGAGAGGCGCCACAGGCTATCATCGCAAGCCGGCAACGACGATTCCAGAGCCGCGTCGGCGCAGTCAATGGCGTCGTCGAACTGGCACCCGCAATCGCATACGCCGTCGCCGTTCCGTGCGGGATCACAGTTATTCTCCCCAGTAGTCCCCACCCAGCACCTGACGCATTTCGCGGCGCACCGAGTCGTGCAGTCGACTCCAGCACAGGTCGTTGCGTCGCCCATGTACGCGCCGCTCATAACCCAGCATTCAGCCTCATCCCAATCGAAACACACCGGTGTCTGCTGGTTCGGACCACAGCAAGCACCGATGGGACCACCGATGCAATCCTGAATGCCGCATTCGCACCAAGCATCGCAGAACTGGCAACCGCAATCGCACTGATCGTCATAGAACCATTCTATTGGGCAGCTGTCTTCATAACTCGTCCCGCACCAGCACCAGTCGCACGCGGGGTTACATGTCGACGCCGGCGCCACCGAAAACACCTCATTCAAGGCATCATTGACCTGTTCGTCAACAAGCTGCTGGATGGTCGAGGTAATGTCGGGCGCCGCCACGCTCTCGACGTCGAATCCGATCGAGCTCGTATCTGTACGAGGTTCCGTGGCCAGCCCGTTCCCGAAGCTCATCGAGGTGGCTAGACCGGACACTATCAGCGCCGAAAACATCTGCCCAGAATCTGGATCGACTTCATCATGCTACCTCCTGCCCCTCCCCGCGATGGGAGAGGCGCCAGAACGGCATTCGCTCTTGATCGGCCCTGGGCGGACACCCAACCCGACTGCCAGTTTATCACACTTGAAGCCGCAGTCGTACCACGATGACCATCTCGATTCAAGCGAGAGTAGCGTTTCTGCCGCGTCTTGTGCCCGTCCGAGTGATCCATCGGGGTCTGAAACGCGGGGACGCGGCTGGTTTCTCTATCTGCGCTGTCGTCCTCACGGGCTAGGAAGAAGGAGAAAAGGGAGCTTTGGAATAGGTTTTCCCATTCGTCAGACCTCAAGTCGCCATCGTACCCAGACGAGCCTCCTGATCCAAGCGAAAAACGCCTATCTTGCCGCTGCCCTTGCCCCCCGAGTCGCCCTCCAGGCACGCCGTGACGCCAATCTGGGCGTTCCCGCCTTCGGAGCCACGGTTTTGCTGGGTCTCTGCGCAGCATCAGCTTCTCCCGCAGTGTGGTGAGCGACCAGTGATTCACCGACCGCGGCAGCGCCAACCGCCGCGGGAAGTTCCCCAGGTCGTACGCCAGAGCGAATAGTTGTCGCCGCGCTGGTTGTCCCTGAAGTTCCGACACGACAACCGCGTCCACTTCACTCCAGCACCCACACTATGAGAGGGTGAGGAACCACACCGTCGCGCAGAACGGTGCCCCGTTCCTTGATGCGCAAGGGACGGGGCACCGGGTGCTGTGCGCTGGTCAGGCTATCCTATGCTGGTGCGCGCCGCCGCCGCGGACCGCACGATCAGCTCCAACTTGTCCATGGCTGCATCGACGCGGGAGTCAGCCTTAGTGCAGCAATCGGCGGGGCCGGACTGCGAGCACTTCGAGCGGGCGGAGGCCGTCTGGGCCTTGGTCTTCGCGCAGCTCTTGCTGCAACCGGACTTGCCGGCGGCCTTGTCGCCTCCGCACTTGCCGCAGCTCTTGCTGCAACCGGCCTTGGCGGCGGTCTTGTCGCCTCCGCACTTGCCGCAGCAGTCTTTCTTGCCGGAAGCCGTATGGGCTTTGGTCTTCGAGCAGCTCTTGCTGCAACCGGCCTTGCTGGCGGCCTTGTCGCCTCCACACTTACCGCAGCAGTCTTTCTTACCGGAGGCCGTCTGGGCCTTGGTCTTGGAACAGCTCTTGCTGCAACCGGACTTGCCGGCGGTCTTGGCGCCTCCGCACTTGCCGCAACAGTTCTCCTTACTGGAGGCCGTCTGGGCCATGCCGGCTACGGCTTCGGAGACGATCTTGGCGACGGCGTTCGCTTCGCCGCGGGTGGCGAAGTCGAACCCAGCCAGGCGGTACATGAGCTTCTGCCCGGTATCTGACGCCGTGGTCTTGGCCGTCGTGGGGCAGTGGAAGCACTCCCCGCCGACGGAGTAGGCTACGGCCAGCATCTGGGCGGCTTGGTCCTCGAGATCGGCGGCCATTCGGGCCATGGCCTTTCCACGGCAATCGAAGGTCGCGTCGCCGACCTTGTACTGGATGGTCCCGCTTTCGCCGGCTTTGGTCGTGGCGGTACCGATGCATGGGGTCTCGAACTCGCCAACGCGATAGACCAGGTGCGGAAGAGTATTCAGCACCTTCGCCGCAGCCGCGTCGATGGCGTTGTCCGCCTTTCCACTGACCAGTTGGGCTTTGCCATCGCAAGCGAAGGCGCTCCCAGCAAACACGAGTGCCGCGATCGCAGCCAGAGTAGTCCACTTCTTCATGATCCACAGCTCCTTGAGGTTAGGGGAATAGTTCATTCCCAGATGTCCACGCCAACAGGGTCGGCATCAGAATATACTCAGGGGGTCAGCATCCGATGGCTGATAGAAATCTCCGCGCTTGGTTATCCCCGGCCCGTAGCGGTGGATAGGCTCTCACCGCTGCCGTATTATAATTACGCGCTCGGCGTGAAGTCATGCGGAATGAGTGTCAGGCTTGTAACAAGAACCGGATATCGACATATCCTTACAGGGAGGTTTGATGCGCCGCGGGACCCAAGATCAGGGCGGTTTCACCCTCGTGGAGTTGCTGGTGACGATTACGATCATCGCCCTGTTGTTGGCGGTGCTGCTACCGTCGTTACGCTCGGCTCGGGAGCAGGCCAAGCTGACGGTGTGCGCCGCCAATCTGCGACAGGTGGGGACCTCCATTCATCTCTACGTGAACGAGAACCGGGGGTGGATACCTCGAGGACCGGCGCCGGAACCGGCCGAGGATTTCGAGGCGCAGGACTTCGCCACCAATCAGCTATGGATCGGGGCTGATCTGCCGTTCGCCCCAACGCAGCATCCGCGGGAGTACAACGGTCTGGGCCGCTTGCTGGGCGCGACCGTGGTCGAGAGTGGGCACTTCTTCTGCCCCGCGGATGACAACCTGAACATCATCCACGAGCAGCCTCGAATCGGTACGGATCAGCGGGCGTATGGATCGTATCTCTACCGTCAACTGGACCATCTTCCCAAGAGCGCCGCGACCGGAAGGTTAGACCAACTGGGGAGCTACCGTGTTGGTGCCCAGCACCTACGCGTTGAGGCCTTGGCCCTGGACACCAACAGCCTCGGACCGGGTCCCTTCGGTCATACGAATCACCGGGCGCTTCGGGCCAACGTGCTCTTTCGGGACGGTTCTACGACCGGCTTCGGCGACGCCCGGCGGATGTTCGCGATCCCTGCGGAGGCCTTTCCTCAGTACGCTTCGGTGGCGAGGGCCATCGACCAGATCCTGACCCGTGCGGATTACGCGTATGTGGGTTCGCCCGCGGATGCTCCCCAACTCTCCGGGACGCCATGATCCCGGGACGCATGGCCGGATGTGGCGGCTCCGGATATTCTAGGTGCCAATGGTGGATGGGCAGCGGGATCCTGTTGGAGAGGTCCTATGATCAGAGTAGCTCTATTGCCTGTGCTCGGTATGGGATTCTTGAGTGTGGCAGGTCCGCCTGATTCGGAACCCGCTACCGCCCAGGGCCAGGCTGCGGACGTTCAACCGCCTGCGCACATCATCGTCGAAGGCCAGATCTTCGACTACGTCGGGGCGGGGGTGTCCGGAGCCACCGTGCGCGTCTATGTTCCTGAGGAGACCGGGCGACGGGAAGTCGCGTCCGCGATCACCGTGGAGATGGGCGACTTTCAGGTGCGTCACGATCAGCCGATCCATGGCAAGCTCATCGTGGTGATCAGCAAGCCAGGGTATCAGCCGCACGAAATCGAAGTCGAGAGCATTGCCGGGGAGCATCCGCCGTATATCGATCACCAGTTCCAGGGCAACTTCGAGGTGAAAGGCGTGGTGCGCAGCCACTTGGGCGACGCACCCGTGGCGGGGGCGCGAGTCAGCATTGCGGCAGCTTACAACGAGTGGACCGCCGAGACCGGTGCGGACGGTCGGTTTGAGGTGGGGGGGCTGTCGCCGGTCCAGGCTCAACTGGTTGTGGAGGCTGAGGGGTATGCGCGCTTGGTGCGGAGGATCAAGGTCTCAGCCGTCGAGAGCGCCGAGGGAGGCGTACCGCAGGTGACGATCGAGGTGCGGGACCATCCGCCGATCGCCCCGGGCGGAGATGTCCTTCTATCGCTCAAACCGGAGCGCGTGGTCGCCCTCTCCGTGGAGACGGCCGACGGCCAGCCGATTGCCCAGGTGATCGTTGAGGTGCTGATTGAAGACGGCCACGATTATCGGACCGCCGCAACGGATTCGCAGGGCCACGTGACCGTCCGCGGGCTCAGTCTCGATGCCACCAAGGTTGGGGTCCGACTGACCCATCCCGACTACGTGTCCTCTGTCACATTCGACCGTGAACTGGCTCTGCCGCCCGAGAAGACCGACTCGACCCACCGGCTGATTATGGTCAAAGCCGCGACGATCCGCGGAAAGGTCAGTTCATCGACAGGTAAGCCGTTGAGCAGTGCGCGCCTGTCCGTCGGTCGTTCCTCTGACGAGATGGTGGTTACGGAATGGTCCGACTTCGACGGTGAGTACGTGCTCTCCGGAATCCCCGCGGGCGAGGCTGTGGTGACCGTGCATTTGGCGGAGCATGCTCCGCGGCTGTTCGTGGTCCAAGCCGATCCGCAGACGCCTCTGACGTTGGACGTGGTTCTGGTTCCCGGCTCGCCCGTCGGCGGGACGGTGGTCGATCCGGAGGGTAAGCCGGTGCGCGGCGCCCACATCGCCGCCGGGGAATGGAAGGGCTATCGCACGCTGGGGCTGCAGTCCATGTCCGATATTGAAGGCCGCTTTGTGATCCTGGACGCGCCGACGGATCCGTTCCTCGTCAGTGTCGCAGCCCCGGGCTTTAAGCCGCTCGACAACCAGACCGTGCGCGGCGGTCAGACCGACCTGCGCTTCCGCTTCGAGGAGGAGCAGGCCGGTGGACCGTCCGGGTCAGGCCCCAAGCTCAAGGTGGGAGAGGCGGCGCCGGACTTTGAAGCCACCACGCTCGCCGGGAAGAAGGTGAAACTCGCCGACTTCAAGGGCAAGTACCTGTTCATCGACTTCTGGGCGACGTGGTGCGGACCTTGCGTGTTGGAGATTCCTCATGTGGTCGAACTGCACAAGGCCTTGGGGACTCGTGCGGACTTCGCCATCCTCGGGGTATCGCTCGACTTCGATGAGAAAGCCCTGAGCAAGTTCATCACCGATAAGAAGATCGCCTGGCCGCAGGTGTACGGGGAGCAGGGGGGGGCGACGCGGATGGCGGACGCCTACGGCGCCTCCGCCATTCCAGCCACATTCCTGATCGGCCCGGGGGGGAAGCTGATCGCGATCGATCTTCGTGGCCAGGACATGGTGGAGCAGGTGCGCAGGCTGCTCGATCAATCCAAGGCTCCCTCCGGCAAGAAGCCGTGAAGCGGCGACATGCTCCTGCAGGGGACTGAGCCTCGATGCTGCACAATCATCTGGACATTACGGATACGCGCGAGTCTGACCGGAGCGTGCGCCGGTTGATGCTCAACCGTCCGGAGAAGCGGAACTGTCTGAGCATCGGGCTGCTACGCAGCTTGATCGAGGCGGTCACCAGCGTCCCCGAATCGACTGTGGTGCTAAGCGGAAGCGGACCGGCGTTCGGCACCGGGCTGGACCTTCAGGAAGTGTACGCCGCCGGTTCTCCGCGCGAACATCTGCGGCTGTTGGTCGAGCTGTTCGAAACGCTGGCCAGCCACCCCGCACCCACGGTCAGCGTGGTGCAGGCGCCTGCGTATGGGGGGGGGCGTCGGGCTGGCCCTGTGTACGACGGCGACGGTGGCAACCTCGGCGGCCAGGTTCGTGCTTCCCGGAGAACCGGACTACCGCTCGCTGGTGAACGTACTCATTCCGGTCATCGCCGCCCGCCGGCCCGTTTCGCGATCAGTGATCGAATCGTGGATCGGGCGGGAAGTGAGCGCGGACGAGGCTACCCAAGGCGGCGCAGTCAACGCGCTGGTGGACGAGCAAGAAAGGGGACATTCTACTTTTTCGGTGCCCTGGTCGAGGATCTTGCCCCACTCGAGGGCGACGCCAGAGAAGGCGGCGCATCTATCCTGGTCGCGCGGCGAGTTGGACGATCTAATCGGCGCCGCATCCGCCCCAGAGTCCGTCGAGCGCATTCTGGCCCGCCTGCACGGGCGCTTCGCGGATCGCTAAGGCAATCTCAACGCATGCGCAGCCTGTGTCCGGGGTGACGAAAGCAGTCATCTGCGGGGGCGCCGGCGCTTTGGCTATCGGAGACAAGATGCAGGGTGGCATGGCCACTGCGGAGCGTGGCCATGATTGGCCCGGCGACATGCTCACCCTCCGGGATGAGTATGGCCCCCAGCGGAGGTCCTGGTGGTTACTCCTCCGCGGAGGTTCCGGTTGCGGAGCGCCAGTGGTGCAGGAGGGTAGATAAAGCCCAGATTCCACCGATGCTGTAGGTCACCACCGCAGCGATCATCCACATTTGACGACTGGCGTCTTCCGCCGTTTCCGCCATGAGGCTCCGCACCGCGGAACCGATGGCCATGAAGTAGTACACGAAGAAAACCAGCACGAAGACGGCGAAGAAGTGCTTGTCCAGCATGCGCACGCTCTCGCGCTTCTCTAACCAGGATTCCCACTGGAGCGCGTCGGTGACTTTGGGCTCGATGTTGCAGCGGATGTACTGACCGGCACGCATCAACGCCGTCTGCTCGGCGATGAACATCACGATCACCACCAGCACCACGTAGGGGATCATGGGCATCAGCAAACCGGTCTGTCCGAGGCTCTCCGCCAGGTAGGTGATCAGCGGCACGCCGAACAGGCCCATCGCGACGATCCAGAACAGACGAGCCTTGATCGTCTTGATCTCGTCTCTGAGGGTGATGAACTGTTGCAGGAGGAAGCTGTTGTCGTCCATGTTCGGTCTCCAGGCCGGTCCAACCAATCGACCCCTTCGCGCCTTGAGGAGCGGTTCGGGTCTCCACTAGTATAGTGTTTGGCGGCGATAGCTCAACTGCTATGTTTGCTCTCGGCGAGGAGGATGTGGCGTGCCGCACAATGGACAGGTTTCTGTGGTTGGATGCCGCCCCCGGAGATCGTTGGTGCGGGTCTGCTGGGGACTGTTGCCGGTCCTGGTGGTCGGGGCGGGTTCGCAGGTGGGCTGGGGTCTGCGGGCGGCGTGCGCGGAGGGGGCGGCTGCACCTCAGCGGGAAGCGCAGCCGAGCGAGGGTGAGGGAGCATCCGCAGGCGTTCCCGGTCCGTCCTGGGCGGCGGATGCGATCTGGTATCAGGTGCTGGTTTCCAGGTATCGCAACGGGAGCACCGCAAACGACCCGCCCGGCACGCTTCCCTGGACCGACGCGTGGGCGGAGTTGGGACCGGGCGAGGTTGGTCCGCTACGGGAGCGTCTGTTCGGGCGTCGCTACGGCGGTGATTTGCAGGGACTTCGCGAGAAACTGCCCTATCTTCGCAGCCTGGGCGTTAATACACTTTACCTCAACCCCGTCTTCTGCGCCCCCAGCGAACATAAATACGACACCTCAGACTACCGTCACATTGACGACACCTATGGCGTTCGCGACAGCAGGACCCAGATAGGGGGGGAGACTGAGGACCCTCTGACCTGGCAGTGGACTGAGAGCGACCGCGTCTTTCTGGGATTCCTTGCTGAGGCCCACGGGCAGGGTCTTCGGGTGGTGGTGGACGGGGTGTTCAACCACGTTGGCCGGGAATTCTGGGCGTGGCGGGACGTTTGCGCGCGGGGGCGCGGGTCGGTCTACGCCGATTGGTTCGCGGTCCGGCAGTGGACAGACGACGGAGGGGGCGTATTGGCCTGGGATGCCTGGGACGGGCCGAACGGCAGTCTGGTCAGGTTCCGGCGGGTCGGCGACGGGCTTCACCCGGGTGTGGAGCACCATCTCTTC
>JAAEQG010000664.1 GCA_024231775.1 bacterium | reverse complement strand
ACCGAGCGGGTGATGGAGCCTTATGCGCTGACGTTCCAGTGGGGGTTGTGGTACGTGGTCGGGTTCTGCCGCCTGCGACACGATACACGGACGTTCCGGCTGGATCGCATCCGGCAGGTCACGTCGTTGGAAGAGCCGTTCGTCAAGCCGTCCGATTTTTCGGTGCGCGAGTATCTGGAACGTTCGATGCGTTTCGAGCCAAGCCACACGGTTGTGGTTCAGTTGGATAGCAGTGTGGCCTTTCGGGTGCGGGAGCGGCACGGCCACTGGATGGAGATCGGCGACCGCGGCGATGGTTCGATCACCGCGAGCTTTGACGTGACCAACCTCGACTGGACGACCGGTTGGGTGTTGAGCTATGGCTCGTCGGCCAAGGTGCTAGAGCCGCCCGAGTTGATCGCCCGCGTGTGCGAGGCTGCGGAGGGCGCGCTGCGGCGCTACGGTGGCAGCGTATCGTCAGGCAGGCGGCAGTTCATCGCACAAACACAAAGCGCGCCACCGGGTTGAAATTCCTCGCTCTCCCGCAGGTT
>JAAEQG010000663.1 GCA_024231775.1 bacterium | reverse complement strand
TCCTGGCCGTGCACATCGACCGCCTTGACCCGCAAGCCAACTGTCTCGCCATCGTTGCGCGCACCCAGGTCAACGTCACACGACCACTGCGCCGTGCTGCTGCCGGTCTGGCAGCTTTGTTCACTGCCGTCGATCTCCAGGATGATGGTCGGCACGGTGGATTGATCGGAGACAAAGCCCCGGATGGTCTGCTCGTCCGCACCGGTGAGGCTGGCCGGACCTTGAATCTCGACGTAATCGGGTCCGTCTTGATCCACTGTGTGATTCAGATGCAAGATCTCGCGCGGATGGTCGCGGTCACCCGTCTCATCATAGATGATGGCTTGAAGCTGTGTCCAGCCATCGCTTTGACCTGGGTTCACGCTCGTATCGACGGTGGCCTGAACGTCCAGTTCCACGCTTTCACCGGTAGCCAGGCTGCCCAGGCTGAGGGTCTGCTCCGCTTGTCCCCCCGCTAGCGTGAGCAAGTGCTCAGCCACCAGGGTGACGGTGACATTTTGCGCCGTACCGAGGCTGTGGTTGAGCACACGCAGTGTGACAGTCAGCGTGTCGCCGTCTGCCACCGGCAGGTGGGCGGTGCTGAGGAGATGCCCCAGGCTTTGGCGCGGGTTGAGGAAACCGGGCGTGCTGCCGAGGGGATCACGCTGGCACAAGGCGGGCAAGGGAATCGGCTCGCCGGAGGTCGCCCGGTTGGGATAGGCTTCACCGCCGCACAAGGCGTCGATGGCATCCGCCCACGGCGCGGCGGTCGAGAACAACTGCGGGTGCGCGGCGATGAGTTGGTGGCTAAAGAGGCCGTAACCCACGCCCGCCGAGTCGGCTTTGATTGTAGCCGCCAGGTCGGCCCCGTTGAACTGGCCGTCCGCCGGGCAGACGTCGCTGTCCAACGAATCCCAGTGGTAGGCGTTGAGCAAAGTAAAGGCTTCCACGTCGCTGCTGGCAGGCGCACCGATGACGCGCGCGCTACTCAGGTTATTGTCGGCAGGGCTGGTGGCCCACAGCTTTAAAGCATCCTCTTCACTAGCCAGGGCGACCAGGTCCAGCGATTGCGCGACCGGGTCGCTGATGCTCAGGGTGTCGAACGGCAGGTAGAGGTGGGTTTGCGGCGTGGAGCGATTCGCGTCAAACTCATAGCCCCAATCGTCAACCACCTCGACCCACTGACCGCCGTCCCAACTGAGCAAGGAGGCGGTATCCCCATCCTGCACCCAGACCAGGTAATCGGCGGCCAGTTGGGTGTCGTTCCCCAGGTCAGTCGGTAGGAAGATCGCCACAGAGACCTGGCTGGCCGAGTACGGGTTGTAGGCCACAGTGCTGCCGCCCGCGGTGGTGTCGCGGTAGACGAACAGGTCCCCGG
>JAAEQG010000662.1 GCA_024231775.1 bacterium | reverse complement strand
TCCGAGCTCCGCGCTTCGCTTCGTGAGCGCACTTGAAGATCCAATCCCCGATAGAGCGACCGTAGGGCGGGTTCAGCCACACCCGCCCACCGGCCGACAACTCCAGCCAGTCAGCCTTGAGACTGTTCTGCTCCTCGGTGAGGAAGGCTGCACACTTGGCGTTCTGAGCGCTCGCCGCAGCGTCCAGGGTAAACCCGAACTCCGCATGCAAGCACTGAAAGAGCGACCAGGGCGTGGCCCAGTCCATCCGGTCGGACGAGAAAGCTACGTCGCTCATGGCCTCAGGTCCCAAGGGTCGTCATCTACGGCGCCGCGTTCGAGGATGCGCAGGGCTCTTCGTCCGACGAGCTCCGCGACTTGCGGGACGACCGCGTTTCCGAGAGCACGGAGTTGAGCCACGCGGCCGGGAATCCCATCAGCCACTGCACCCACCTCGGGTTCAGCTTGCCACCAGGTGAGGAGGTCGCGTTTGGCAAGTGATGAACTGCTCTCCCCAGCAGCGCGTTCACCGGCACGTTCTGGCAGCTCTTCGCGGTTCCGTCCTTCCAGTCCCTCGCTGTCGGCGTGGGTAGCGAGGATGAATAGGCGTTTTCGCAGGTGAGGCGCACCGGCGTCTTGCGCTGATACAATTTCCCACTCCGCATCGTACCCGAGCGCGCAAAGGTCTCCAAGGACGCGTCCGAGTCCTCGAACAGCAAGGTCTGGGACATTTTCCACGACGACGATTCGGGGTCGTATTTCGCCAATGAGACGCGCGAACTCGCGCCAGAGTCCTGATCGCTGCCCATCGATACCCTCCCCTTTGCCCGCGCTAGAAATGTCCTGACATGGGAACCCTCCGCAGATGACGTCGCATCCCGGGAAGTCATCGGCGCTCACATCGCGCACGTCGGCGAAACGCTCAGCGTCCGGCCAGTG
>JAAEQG010000661.1 GCA_024231775.1 bacterium | reverse complement strand
TCCGAGTGTTCGGAGAGCTTGATTATGGTCTTGGTGTGGACACTGATCCACTATTCAGTAAAGCCATTGGCAAAGTGGCACCATCCAATCCAGAACTTATGAGACTTCTACTTGAAGATGGCCCTCGAATTAGAGATTTTAATATGGGGCCTGCCCTGGCTGCCGCCGCCATCGAGTTGGACCGCCGACGCCGGGAGGGAGAGCCCCTCCAGATCATACGGAGGTAGCACCCAAATCGGCAGGCTCCCTCTTACTAAGCCGAACATAACCCGGCCCCCGGCGCAACGTCCTCGCGGTCCCCCCCCCGCACGTTGCGGCGCACTCCGACCCCGACCCGCCCCGCGGCGACGGCGGCGACGCCCGCGAATCCGCAATGTTGCGGTGGAGCTCAGCGCGAAGGGCGCGATCCGCAACGTTGCGGTCTCTGATGCCGGTCCGGGGTCCCCACCTCGTGCTGGTGAACCCGACCAAGGGCTAAGGGCGAAACGGGGGGCGCCCCGCTCACCGCGGTGCGGGGTCCGCACCTCGTGCTGGTGAACCCGACCAAGGGCTAAGGGCGAAACCGGGGGGCGCCCCGCTCACCGCGGGCGGGGGCGAGTTTTGCGAGTTTTGCAAGTCGCTAAAAAGGGCCAGCTGCAATCCAGGGAAACGCGATGCAATAGGGCACGTCGAAACGGCCCCTCACCGTCGGGCCGGCGACTCGATGCGCCTGAGGTGGTGCTCCGCAACGTTGCGTGTGTGCTCATCGCAACGGGTCGATCCGCAAAGTTGCGGCGACCCCGATCCTCCCCGCGGTGACGGCGGCGATGCCCCAGAACCGCCTCGTCGTCCTCCTCGGTTGGATTACCACCCGTCCCGCGATCTGAATCCCTTCCACGGCCCTTCCTGGGACTTTATGGTGCCTGGGACTTTATGGTGCCCGACGCTTCTCAAGTCAAGTAACATCAGCAGGTTAGGCGATCCGATAACCATTTCAAAAGTCATCAATTGTGCGCTGGTGAATTCCTTTGTTAGTCCCGCATTGGCAGTAAGATAAATAGTATTAATTGCTGTCGCAACACCTCGCTCTCGCGAAGATGTGACTCATGTCAACCCCCAGGTTGCATTGGAAAATCCTTGCTTCATCGGTTGGCCCCTCAGTTCTGGGGGTTGG
>JAAEQG010000660.1 GCA_024231775.1 bacterium | reverse complement strand
GACGAAATGCCTCCCCGGGAACCACGTCGTGTGGAGCCACGCGGCAGCAACCGCCAGCGTCAGACATCCCAGGAGACGCCGCCCCTCGAACCGCGGAATCGCGACCCGCCTGCGGACCGAAGGCGAAACCACGCCATCCTCAGAGTAGACAACCGTGATGTCCAGATTCTGCTGCACCGGTATCGCTTCTCTTTGGCCCAACCGCCTGACTGCTCAAAAACGCCTGGTGTTCCGTCACCCTGAATCGAGCGTTGGTCCGCTCCCTCACGGTCGCGGCTCGGTTCAGTGGACGCCCCCGGCGCCCGCCAACCCAACTGAATCGAGGCACTAGTGCTCCGTCAATCCTCAGACAACGGGTGCCATGGGCAAGCAGCAGCTTGCCCGTGTCCTTGGAAGACCAACACGCACGGGCAAACAAGTTTGCCCATGCCCCCCGAAGAACTACGGTGGACAAAGCACTAGTTCGTCCCCGGCCAGTCGCACGGTCCCACGCTGGCCAAATGGCCCGGGCCGTCGCAGGGGTAGCGCGTGAAGTACTCGCAGATCGAGTCCTGGCTGACCTGCTCCACCGCCTCCAAACGAGACTCCACGGTGCGAGGGTCGCCCCGATAGTCCGCGTCGTCCATGACCTGCGTCAAGCGATGATAGGGTGACTCGCCCTCGACAGCCAGGGACGTCCGACGCCGGTTCTTCACCCGGTCGATTTCGCGTTGGGCCACCGGCTGGCGGCAGATCGTCTCCGCCTCCCGGCGCATGGCGTCCAGCAAGGCTTGACACCGCTCCGGTTCACACTGGCCTGAAAGCAACAACAGACCGGTGTCCGCGTAGTCCAGGCGCCACGCCCCAGCCCGCGGACTCAGTCCGGTTTGCATGATATTCCAGTAGAATCGCGAGTTTGCCCCACCGAGGATGGCGGCTATGGCGCGGGCAGTCTCGTGCAGAGTGTCAGTGGCGGGGGGCGCGGGATACGAGAGAGCCAACATCTGCTGGTTGAATCGAGTCACCTGCCTCACCCCTACGCCGGTGCGCACCTCCGGAATCGACCGGGTACCTCGAACAGATCCCGCAGCCCACTCTCCGGCGTGTCGTTTGACCGACTCGATGATCCGCTGAGGATCGGCACTGCCCGCCACGACCAACACCATATTCCGGGCCGCGTAGCGGTCCTGGTAATACTCATACATCTGATCGCGAGTCAGGTTGCAGAGGGTCTCCTCATAACCCAGCACCGGCCAGCCCAGCGGATGACCTTCGAAGAGCTGCTTGAGGATGAAGTCGAAGGCGACATGGTCGAGCTGATCGCGAGACATGGCGATCTCCTCGAGCACGACCTTCTTCTCCATCTCGAACTCCTCCGGCGGAAGGGTCGAACGCATCATGTCCGCGAGCAATTCGATCTGGGCGTCCATGTCCGCGGAGCGGACCACGCTATAGAAGAACGTCCGCTCCTGAGACGTGAATGCGTTCGGGTGGGCTCCCAGGTTGTCGAAGTCGACGTTGATCTGGTGCCCGCCCCGCTTGGCGGTCCCCTTGAAGCACATGTGCTCCAGGAAGTGCGACACCCCCGCCAACGCAGGCTCCTCATCCCGCGCTCCGGTGCGCGCCAGGAAACCCGCAGCCGTGGTCTTCACCCCGGGCATATGCTCGATCACCACGCGGAGCCCGTTGTCCAACTCGGTCATGGTAAACGGATTGGCCATAAGCACCTTCCAGAGCGCGGCAACCATCCGGCGCTCGATCAAACCCGATCAGCCGCCTTGCCCCGACTCCGGTCCTGAAGAATCTTCAAGGTTGTCCGCCCCGCATTCCAGCTCGCGCGGCCCCAGGGTGACCACGCAGAGCGACTCGCGACGGTGGGTCTCCAGATAGCCCTGCACGTCCTCCAGGGTCACCGCCCCGACGCGGTCGATTTTCTCCTGGCGCGGAATCGGGTGGCCGTGATGAAACAGATCATCGATGAGCTCACTGCAGCGCGAGCGGGTCACATCACCAGCCATCTCGCTGCGCACCATGATGCCCGCCTTGGAGCGGCCCAGTTCATCCTCGGTCAGATCCTCCGCCAGGCGATCGATCTCGCGCAGCATAGTGGCGTAGGTTCGGTCGCAGCGCGCCGGAGTGGTCGAGGCCCCCAGAAAGATCATCCCCGCACCGCGCGGATGTTCGTGCCACGCGCTGACCCAATACACCAGCCCCTGCTTCTCGCGAACCTCGGTGAACAGTCGCCCACTCATTCCCCCCGACAAGGTCCCGAGCATGACCCGCTCGGTGGGGTAATCGTCGTCATCCGCGGGGACGCCGCCGTAGCAGAACCCCATGTGCTCCTGCTCAGCCTCCTTGGGATAGTGCCAGCGGCCCGGCGAAAACTCGACCGGTTTGGCAGTCCGCCCCGCAGGCTGAGCAGAGCCGAAACCCTCGAAGCATCGTTCCAGAAGCTCCGCAACCTTCTGAGGTTCGATCGGACCCGCGACCGCAGCCAGCATGCGCCCTCCGTGGTAGGTCGCTTCCCAATGACGCCGAAAATCGACTGGCACAATCCGGTCCAGGGTCTCTCGTTCACCAAGAGAATGCCGCCCCAACCACCGGCCATACCCACGCACGCCGAGCAGCTTGTCCAGCAGGGCGTGCGGCTCGTCCTCCATAGCGGTGATTTCCTGGCGAGCAAGCTCGACGGCCACCTGGCAGGCGTCCTCCGGAAAGGTCGGCGTGCGCAGGAACTCCGCGTGCAACTCGGTGGCTTGCTCGAAGAACTCCGGCAGGCAGAGGTAGTGATATCCGGAGCACTCGCGCCCCACCCACGAACCGTGTGAAGCCCCCAAGACGTCGAAGGCGTCCATCAACTCGCGCCCGCCGCGGCGGGCGGTCCCTTTGTCGATGGCTTCGCTGATCAGGCAGGCTAACCCCAGCCGATCCTCCGGCTCGTCGGACACTCCCGCCAGGAAGCGCAGCTCGGCAGCCACCGCGTGGCGGGCGGGCAAATGCACGCCCACCAGTTCGATACCGCAGTCCAGAGTCTGGTGGTAAGTCTCTTCCATGGAATCGGCGCATCCTTCCACAACGTATCGTACCCTACGCGAACGCCCTGCGGGTCGCAACCGGTCGACCGAATCCAGCTCATCCTGATGGCGAGACTACCGGACTATGCGGGTGTTGAACTCGTCACGATAGCGCTGGGTGGTTTCGTCGGAGGGGTAGGGTTCCGCGGAGGTGTAGGGGTATCCGCTCATCCCCCGGTGCGGCAACGGTTCCACCGTATCGGGCTCGGCAGTGTACAGATCCATATCCTTGCAGTAGGCGCGTGATACCAGGATGAAGCTCCGCAGCACACCCTCCCCGGCAGGCGGCAGCGCGCCCGCGTCGAACCGCAGGGCAATCTCATCGCCGCTCCCGAGAATCACCTGGCGATCGTCGGAAGCGGTCAGTAACGAGTCAACCGGACCGTAGCGAGTGTAGGCGCCGCGCGGTATTTTGAACGAGGACGTTGGCTCGATCAGGCCGTAATCGTAGACCGTCGGAGGACGGCCGTCCGGAGTATACTCCCGCGGAAAACCCAGACGGCGCAGATCAGCCTCAACCAGCGGAACCCGTCGGGTCACCACGCCCGCCGGTCCTTCGTCAACCGCAACGAAAACCTGATCGTAGTAGACTTCCAGGTTGGTCGAGAGGCGCACCTGACCGCCGGGTGACGGCAGCCTCCCGGTAAGATCGATAGCGATGGTCCGTCCGATCCCTCCGAAGATGCCGGCATCAGCCACCACGGTCTTCCAAGATCCATCCGGTGTGCTGACCTCCACCTTCAACGGCTGCCACTCGACGTGGGCCTGGGATGCTGCGTAGGTCGTCTGAGAGTAGGGGTACTCGATGCTGCCGTTGACGAACAAGTACACGCGGCGGTCGGGCTGGGTGGGTTCGCCATCGGTTGGTCCGGTTTGAACAGAGCCCATCCCCGCCAGGCGATCGCCGAAGTCCAGCACCAGGGAATGCGGAGCACAAAACCCGAAGAAGCGCAAGTCAAGCGGTGGAGCATACGCGTAGACGCGGTCGACAGCGCCCAGACGATCGGGGTGGAGAGCGCCGCCCGGCCCGAAGGCCCGCTGCGGGAACACCCGGTCGGAAACACACAGCAAGCGTTGGGTCGGCGGCGGCCCGGTGATGGCTAGACGCTCATCCGGATATACGTGTACCTCCGGCGAGTGGTCCACCGCCAGCAGTTCGAGTCGGTCAACGTAAGCGACCTCCTCCATAGGTTCACACAAGCGCAGCTCATAGAACTCGGCACGAGCGACCAACTGCCGAGCATCGATCTTCACGTGCTCCACCGGTTGTGGCGGGGCGTACTCGCCACCGCCGGAATAATAGCCAAGCCCTCCAACCCCGGCGAAATCACCCACGAAACCGAAGCGGTCCCCATCCCAGGCAAACAGCACCGGACAGCTCGACACCCGTCGTTCAAGCTCGCTGATCCGGTGGTGTGCCCCACTCACCAGCCCGGTCTCGCACTGAGTCACACCGTCAGGCCAGGTCAAAGCCATGTAGTCCGCTTCGACCACTCCGGCCAGGCCCAACACCAGCGGGCGCTGCGACTGACAGAATCCACCATCAAGCCCCGTATAGGTGATGACTTGGCCATGCAACCCACTGCGCAGCTCGAGCCGCGTGCCGAAACCGCTCGTGGAGCTTCGCGTACTCTTGTCCTCTCCGCGGTCTCCGGTGGGCGTGACCCTCAACCAGTTGGCTGGCGGAGTGAGCTTGGTGGGGAGCGACTCGATAACCCCATTCCCCGCGGTCAGAGCACGCAGCACCTCGGGAACGCCATCGCCGGTAAGGTCAGTAAGCTCCGCGGCGACAGTCTGGGAGGTGAACACCTCCAGCCACAGATTCGTCCGGGCCACGAAGCGCCCCCAACCATCATTCAACAGCACGTGGCCGGACCGGCCGAAGAGGACCACGTCCAGATCACCGTCCAGATCCACATCTCCGATGCGCGCCTGCTCCAATGCGCCCCAGGTGGACAGCGCCTCTACGCATTCCTCGAACAACCGCTGACGCTTCCGCTTCTGCGTTCCATCTGACAGATACAGAGAACCGCCGTGGTCGCGCCCCGGCAAGATCAGCAGGTCTGCGGCTCCGTCGCCGTTGAAGTCCTGGAGCACGACTCCATGCGGTGCGCGGGGCGCCGGGCCGTCGGTGAGACTGCCCTCGTGGAACTTGCCCGACCGATCGTTGATGAAGGTCCTGATGGGCTGACCGACACTGCACACCACGAAGTCTGTGTCGCGATCACCGTCCAGATCAGCCGGAGCCATCATCAGACTGCGCTCGCCCGCACAGGTTACGCCGGCGGACTTGGCGATATCCGTGAACGTGCCGTCCGCGTTATTGTTCAGCAACTGGTTGGCGCTCGGCGTCCGCCTACCCTCCGCTGCTACCGCACGATTACACACGTAGATGTCTAGATCGCCGTCATGGTCGGCGTCAAGGAAGACCGCTGACGAAGTGATCGCGTCTACGCCAGCCGTTCCGGTGGAATCGGAGACGTCCGCGAACGACCCATCACCACGCCCGGCAAACAGGTGGTTCGGACCTGCACAGGCGACAAACAGATCCACCCGACCGTCGTTGTCGAAATCGCCGAAAGCGCATGACCCAACCGGCGATTTCGTCGCCAGCCCGGACTTGGCGGTCCCTGCGGAGAAACCCGACCCCTCACCTCCGAGCAGCAGCCTAACCTCGAGTGCCCCGGGCACCGCCACCGCCACATCAATATGTCCGTCCCCGTTTACATCCGCCATCGCCAAGCCGGCGTGGCGACCACGGATGTCAGCAGCTTCCGACTCTCCGCGTATCGGGCCAAAGCAACCCTCCGCCACGACCCTCGGTGGTCCGGAACTCAACTCGCCGCCGGCAGGGCGGGGCAGCGGCCGCATCGCCGATGGGCGGACAACCCCCAGCGGTCCCATCTGACGGTAGTGCGGGATAACGACCATTTCAGCCAACGGGCTCTTCTGCAGACGAACGAAGTGCCGCTGATACTCCTGGACTTTGGCAAGGTCGCCTGCGCGGCGGGCGACGCGCATGAGATCGTAGTACGCGCTGGCCAAGCCGGGATTCTCCCGCACCGCCCGCTCCAGTTCAGTACGACACGGCTGCCCCAGGTGGGCTTTGGACCGCGCCAAGAGATACCAGGCGTGGGCTTCCCGCGGTTCGAGCTCGACGACACGCTGAAAGCAGGCAACGGCTTGCGGGTCGCGCCCGCTGTACTGATGGGTGATTCCGCGAAAGTAAAGAGCCTGAAGGTTATCCGGATCGGCGGCGATGACCTCGTCCAGCAACACCTCCGCTCTCTGGAGATCCCCCTTGGCGGCTCGGTTGAAGAGTGCGATAGCCAGATTGACGCGAACACCCACCGAACTCGAGGCCGTCTCGGCGGCTTGTTCGAAAGCACGCACTGCGGCGGCGTACTCGTAGCGCTCCATCAGCGCGACGCCGCGGTTGGTCATGCGCACCGCCGAGTCGGATCGGCGCCAGGCATCTTCCTCGCCCTCACGGTCCTCTTCGGCGGATACCTGCTGAAGGCTCCACGGGACCAGGAGCGCAACCAGGACGGCAACCGCGCCCCACTGCCACAAAGCGCAACGGCTTGCTGGGTTCGGCATGACGTTCATCGCTCCGTAGTTGCCTGCGCATCGATAGCGCATCTCACCCTCCGTTGCAGAATCGATAGCATCGCGTGGCGATCTCTGACGCTACGGCTGGAAGCGGATGCGGGGAACAAGACGACGTAGGCCGTTGTGCTGACGGCACTGAGCATCAATCGTCACCGACTGACAAACTGGAGCCGATCGGACTCGAACCTACGACCTTCTAGATGCAAAGCACCACCAGGACCACGCCGAAAAGCTCAGGAACCACTTTGCTGACAGCATGTTACAGCGTTCGTTGGGCCTTCGCAATCGTCATCATCTGCCCGCATTCTGGTGCATGCAATCGCGGTATTGCCCGCCAGAAACGGTACGTACCACTCTTGCTCGACACCACGAGAAGGGACCCGCTACGGAGGGCGCGGGCGAGCCCCCCCCCTACACGATCGCCGCGTGCCAATGTACGAGGAGGTTGACCAAGGCCGTGGCACTGAGAAGAACGTCACCGCGCCATCCCGCTCTGTGGTTCTATGGGCCGGTGAAGGCACTCTGAAACACCGCGAAGTCCGCCAAATCGACATCGCCGCTTCCGTCGAGGTCGAAGCAGTCGCATTCCAGCGGCAGGCCGCCTGCCGGTCCCTCCAGGCAACCCTCGAGTTCCGCGTAGTCGATCAGCTCCACATCGCCATCGTGGTCGCAGTCGCCGGGGCGGAATTCGTACGCGCCCATGTCGACGATCGGAGGAACGCCGCTTCCGCTATCGGCGGTCCGCGGGTCGTCTACGAAGCGGGCGTAGCCGTCGCGGTCGGTGTCGGGCAGCGGCTGATAGCCGGGGCTGGTGACGTCGATGTCCGCGTCGTTGGTTCCCGCGTCGATGGCAGCAGAGCCGTGCAACAGGCGGACGTTGTCATCCTCGGTGCCGACGTCGCCGTCCGGTCCGGCGGGATCGGCCAGATGTGGGTCTTGGCCGGTGTTGCCAGCCGCACGTGTGGCGTCGGGCAGGCCCTGAACGCAGGAGTAGCTCATCTCTAGCAGGTTGCTGGGGTTGTTGTAGATCTGGGCGGAGAACACTGTACCGCTGCTGTCCTCGTTTTCCCAAAGGACTCCGTTGTTGAGCGTAATCTCGCAGCCGACGTAGTTGTACAGACCGCCGCCTCGGCTTTCGGCGGTGTTGCCACTGAATGTGCAGTTGGTGATGGTTGCGTTACAGAGGTCGTTGAAGACGGCGCCGCCGTCGCCGCCGCCGGCAACGTTCCCACTGAAGACAGTGTTGACCAGGATCATGTTCGACGCCTGATTGTACACCCCGCCGCCATCAGATGTGGCTGTGTTCCCGTTGAACGTGCAGGCTGTGAGTGTGGGGGTTCCCCCGGCGGTGCTGTACATCCCGCCGCCGAGGTTGGTGTGGTTGCCCAGAAACAGGCATTCGCTGAGCGAGGGGCTACTCTGCTCGTTGTACATCGCTCCGGCGTAGCCGGGCCAGCCAACCACCGTGTTGGCCCGGAACGCACAATCGATCAGGGTGGGGTTGCTCTCGTCATAGTTACTCATGGCCCCGCCGTAGTTGGCGAAAGGGGCGAAGAAGCTGTCCGTGCGATTGCCGGTGAACGTGCAACGTGTAAGTGACGGGCTGCTGGCGCCACCGTTGGCCATCGCTCCGCCGCTGAGCTCGGTCCAGTTGCCCTCGAAGTCGCAGCGGATCAGGGTCGGGCTACTGGCCCAGTTGCGCATTCCGCCGCCGAAGTCCGTGGCGGAGTTCCCGGTGAAGGTGCAGTCGGTCAGCGTGGAACCGAGCTCACCGGCGTGCCCGAAGCTGTACATTCCTCCTCCGGAGATCAATGCGGAGTTGTCTTCGAAGTCACAGCGGGTCAGGTCCGCGGCTGAGCCGGTGCCGCAGAACATGCCGCCGCCGTATACGGCGATGTTCTCTCGCAGTGTGCAGTCGAGTAGTGTCGGGCTGCCACCACCGTTGAGCACGCCCGCGCCGACGTCCTCCGCTCCCACGTCGCCGGCGTAGCCGAGGATGATGGACACGCCCTCGAGGACGGCGGTGGCGTCGGTGCTATTGGCGGTTACCACGTGGTAGCTGTTGTTGGTGGGGGTATCGTCTCCGTCGAGGTTGCCGCTGAGGATAGTCTCAAAGCCCTGAATGTCGCGCCGGTCCGGGTCGCCGGGGTCAGCCTGTCCAGCAAAGCCTCCGCGGACAGCGACACGGTTGGCCAGTTCGAAGGTGGCCTCGCGGTCGCCCGGGGTGACGTGGCCGGACTCGTCCCGATCGGGGGTGTATACCCCGCCGGCGATATGAACCTCGTCATCCACGTCCGCCGCGGCGAGAGCGTCCTGAAGGTACTTGTAGGCAGTAGGCCAGCTCGTCCCGTCCCCGTTGCTCGAGGCGTCGTCATCGACGTGCCAGGTACTCGCCCAAACTGGGACCCCGGACAGGAAGATCGGGATGGTGAGCACAATCAGCAGGGCGCATCTGGGATGGGGCATGTCGTATACCTCCTTTTCCTCTCTGACGCCGCGCCTACGCGGCCCCTTTCCACCGATATGAAGCGCGATGCCTATTGCACCGGCGCGTCCCAAGCGTACTGGATTGGCCCGACAGGTTCCACCCGACTCTGTTCAAGGTAGATACATTCCCTCTCGATCTGAGCGAGGGTCGTGCTGACACTGTACTAATTGCAGTGGTACGTTTGGGTTAATCCGACCAGGATTCGGCGACTTCGATAGCCTTGAGCATACCCTGCGCCTTGCTTAGCGTCTCGTGATACTCGTTGGTCGGCTCGGAGTCGGCGACGATACCGGCGCCTACCTGGGCGTAGACTTGGCGCTTTTCGCTGGTCGGGTCGGTGATCACCAGGGTGCGCAGGGCGATGCACGTATCCATGTTGCCCGCGAAATCGATGTACCCGACCGCACCCGCATACGGGCCACGGCGGGTGGGCTCGAGTTCGTCGATGATCTCCATGGCCCGGATCTTCGGCGCTCCGCTGACCGTCCCCACGGGCAACACCGCGCGCAGGGCGTCGAAAGCGGTCTTGCCCGGAGTTAACACTCCGGTCACGTTGCTGCTGATGTGCATGACGTGGCTGTAGCGCTCGACCGTCATCAGCTCGTCGAGACGAATCGTCCCCGGCTCGGAGACACGTCCCACGTCATTGCGGCCCAGGTCCACGAGCATGACGTGCTCCGCTCGCTCCTTGGGATCCGCCAGCAACTCCTTCTCCATCGCCAGGTCTTCAGCCGGGGTTCGACCGCGCGGTCGCGTACCTGCCAGGGGGCGGGCGGTGACCACGCCATCTTCCACGCGGCAGAGTACCTCGGGGGAAGCACCCACCAATACCACTCGCGGGCTCTTGAGGTAGAACATGAACGGCGAGGGGTTCACCGCCCTCAGCGACCGGTAGATATTGAACGAGTCCGCGGAGGTCTCCACTCCCAGGCGCTGAGCAATCACCACCTGGAAGATATCCCCAGCGCGGATGTAGTCCTTGCAGCGATCCACCGCCGCTTCGAAGTCTGCCTGGGCGAAGTTGCTGGCGTAGTCGTGGGCCGATTGCCCGCCGGGCGACACCGGCGTGATTCCCGTCGCTCGGGTATCCGAGAGTGTCTCCACCACCCGCTCGATCCGCTTGCGCGCATCTTCGTAACCGCCGTCCACCCCGTCGCGGTCGACGTGTGCGTGGGCTACGACTTTGATTAGCTTCTGCACATGATCGAAGACGACCATGGTGTCATAAATGCCAAACAGCAGATCCGGCAGATTCCGGTCGTCCGACGGGGCATTGGGCAGTGTTTCGTAGTAGCGGACTGTGTCGTAGGAGGCGTACCCCACTGCTCCACCGACGAAGCGCGGCAATTCGGGAAGATGGTGCGCTCGGTAACTGACCAACAGCTTCTCCAACTCGCCCAGGGGATCCGCTGAGTTCCCCCGCACGGGCTGGCCTCCGGTCGGCGTTACGCAGTAATCCGGGCCGGTGGCTTCGAAGACCACCGTCGGGTCCACCGCGATGAAGGAGTACCGGGCGACCTTCTCGCCGCCGATCACGCTTTCCAGGAGGAAGGCGTGCTGGGCTTCCGACGCCATCCGACTGAACGCGGACACCGGGGTGAGTTGATCGCTGAGCAGTTGCGTGTACAAAGGCACGGTGTTGGCCCGGGCGGCGATCTTCTCGAACTCGAGTCGGTCTGGCCAGAAGCTGAGCATGGGCGGATGCTACTGAGCGGTAACGCGCCGGTCAAGACCCGACGCGCCGGAGGACACGGGCGGTGATGACCTACGAAGTGCTGGTGGACAGTGGGTTCGATGCTCGGCACGGCATATGCCTGCCGGACGGAACGATCGAACCAGCGCACACCCACAGATGGGAAGTGACCGTGAAGCTGGTCAGCAGCCGGTTGGACTCCTGCGGTCTGGTGGCGGATTTCGATGCGGTCCGGGCTGACCTCGAGGCTGTGCTGGGACGCCTGGACGACACCGACTTGAATAACAATCCCCGGATGCGGGGGCTGAATCCCACCGCGGAGCACGTTGCCAGGGTGGTGTTCGAGGCGCTCCTGGAACGCCGCGGCGGCGATCCCAGCCTTTTCAGCATCAAGGTGACCGAAGCCCCCGGTTGCGCCGTCGTATACCGCCGAACCTGCTGAGCGAAGCTGCATGTGCATCGCTGATTTGACGATCATAATGAGGGTATCTAAAATGAGAAGGGGCCTGGAGTAGCGGCGTGAAGGCGGCGCGTTCGACATGAGTATGGAATTGGAATGCCAACGCTGTCAGCAAACCCGAGCCACGGTGCATCTGACGGATTGCACCACTGGGCAACCGCGTGAGCGGCACTTGTGCGAGGCCTGCGCCGAGGAAGAAGGCCTTACCCTCAAGCAGCACTCCGGGATCACCTCGGTTCTGGAGAAATTCGTCCAACAGAGCATGAAGGTCGATGAGATTGCCCGGATGACCTGCCCGGAGTGCGGGATCAGCTTCGCCGAGTTTCGCAACAACGGCGTACTGGGCTGTCCGCACGACTACGTCGCCTTCGAGAAGCTGCTCGCCCCGCTTCTGGAGCGGGCCCACGACGGGCGCACCGAGCACGTCGGCAAGATGCCCGGGGACATCGACCCCGGGGGCCGGGCCCGTGCGAACATCGTGAATCTGCGCCGCGACCTGGAGCGGGCCGTCGACGCAGAGGAGTACGAACTGGCGGTTCGCCTCCGCGACCAGATCCGGGAGCTGAGCGATGTCGAGGATTGACGAACTGACCGCTCAGACCGGCGAGTGGCTCCGCGGGGAGGGCCCCATGTCCGGGGTGGTGATCTCGTCGCGCATTCGCCTCGCCCGCAATCTGAACGGTTATCCCTTCCTGTCGCGGGCCGACGACTCGCAACGCCGGCGGATTTATCGTGAGCTTTCCGATTGCATCGCCGCTTCTCCCCTGGGCAAGGACGTGTTCTTCGCCGACTTCGAGGCTATTCCCGAGCTGGACCGTAACGTGCTCGTCGAGCGGCACCTGATCAGTCGCCAGCACGCCGACGGTGAAGGCGCTCGTGGGGTGGCGGTGTCCTCCAGCGAGCAGCGGGCGCTGATGGTCAACGAAGAGGACCATCTGCGCATTCAGGTGTTGCGCAGCGGACTCCAGCTCGAGGCCCTCTGGGAAGAAACCCGCGAAATCGACGGGTGGATCGAGAAGCAGCTCGAATACGCCTACCACGAACGCTACGGATACCTCACCGCCTGTCCGACCAACGTCGGAACCGGGCTGCGCGTCTCGGTGATGCTGCATCTGCCCGCCCTCAAACTGGCCAAGGAAATCGAACGCGTGATCCGCGCCGCCCACGACATGAAGCTCGCGGTTCGCGGAATCTATGGCGAAGGTACCGAAGCCGTCGGCGACTTCTATCAAGTCTCCAACCAGGTCACCCTGGGGCGGACCGAGGAGGAGATCATCGAGGAGTTCGGGCGCTCGATCATTCCCAAAGTCGTCGAGTACGAGCTCAAAGTCCGCGATGAGATGGTCAAGGAGCACACCCATCAGCTCGACGACAAGGTCTGGCGGGCCTACGGAACCTTGGAGAACGCTCGGGCCATGGGCAGCGAGGAGGCCCTCTTCCTCCTCTCCCACGTGCGCCTGGGCGTCGCCATGGGCCGATTCACCCAACTCGACGTACCCACCATCAACAAACTGCTCCTCCAGACTCAGCCGGCCCACCTGCAGAAGATCCACCAGGAGAACCTGAGCGGGCCACAGCGCAGCATCGCCCGCGCCGAGTTCCTCCGCGCGCGGCTGCGTGAGTTCCAGACCGGGGACAACTGACCGCGACGATGCAGGCAGGCTGGATCAAGCGTTCGGCATGACTTACGTTACTGGAGCCGATCGGACTCGAACCGACGACCTTCTGGTTGCAAACCAGACGTTCTCCCAACTGAACTACGGCCCCGAGTGTTTGGGAACATTCATAACTGTTTAGACGATCGCGGCTTAGCGCTTTGGCTCTCCTGTGATTTCTCGCCGACCCCATGTGCCAAGACAGCTTCTCTCGCCAGTACGCGCCACCTGTGGACATGCGCTGCCAGCATTTGGCCCAACGAGCGGCACACACGCCACGTCATCCGTTCCCGTCGCCGGCACTACCGGAATATCGGCGACGATGCTCGGTAGCTTACCGACCTCCGCCCACAAATCAAAGAGCCCTTGGGCCTGATAGTCTTGGTGTGTTACCCCATGCGGAGCATGCAGAACCAGAGCGATCTGAGCCGTCGGGTTCCCCCCGGATGGTCCCAGCGCAGGATTCAGCCTCGATCACGTGGTACTGGGCTGCCAGGGCTCGAACCTGGAACCTTCTGATCCAGAGTCAGACGTGCTACCAATTGCACCACAGCCCATATTGCTCGTATCCTAGCATCGGCGGGTGGTGGCTGCAACTCGCATCGCCACGGCCCTCGAGTTTCGCCGGGCGGTGCGGTTTCGCAGGTTTCGTCGTGCGATCCGACCCCCGCGGCGTCCGATAGGAGTATCCAGGGGCTCGCCACGACGCGGTGGCGCTTGGCTCATCGGATAACGGAGCGGTTCAATCGATTCGCTCGGTGGATAGGTTCGGTTCGGCTACGTGGGAGGAAATCATGACGCGGAAGTGTGTCTGTCTGTGTCTCGGCGCGGCGCTACTCGGTTCCAGCGGTTGCACCACGGCGCTCAAGCAAGCCTACTACGGCGTCCGCGGGGCTGCCGGCAAGTTCTACGAGGTGAAGGTTGTCGATCCGAATGTCCTGGCTGGCTATGAGAGCGTGGACATCAAGCCGTTCACCAACGGTCTCGGCCCGCGCGTTCCGTCATCGGTTATGCTCGAGGTGAACGACGACACGCCTCGGATCATCACGGAGTCCAGCCTCTTCTCTTCGGGCGACAGGGTCTTGCGGGTGTCCGGCACCGTCATCCACTACACGGGCAAGTCCGGGCTGATGGGGTCCGTCGGCTCGGTCATCGGGGGGGCGGAGGAGTGCGTGTGCCGAGTCCAGCTTCACGATGACGCCACCGAGGAGTTGATCGGTGAAGCCGTCTGCTGGGGGTCGGTCAAGTCTGCCGTTCGGCGTGGTGCGGGCGAGTTGGGCATTGGCGTCGGCAAGGGCGTCTGCGCCTGGCTGAGCGAGCGCCTCCCGCCGGACGTCAAGAGCCAACGGCGGGACGGATCCGGTTGACCCCCGCGGCGCCCCCCACCCTTTGCCGCACAAAGGACGGGGCATCCGCGTAAGCGCACCCAGGCTGCAATCTCAAGCCCTGGAAGGGCGCAGGAATAGAGCCCAAGGTGAGCGAAGCGAGCCCTGGGTAATCGTGCGTTCGGACGCAGAGCCCCCGGAGGGGGCGAAGGAAGAGCACGGCGCCCGCTGAAGCGGTGGGGGATCAAGATGCGTTCACCGATTCGCGTTACCCGTTGCGGTCTCATGACGGTGGGCTCTCGGCGCTGCTGGATGCGGGTGCGCTCGGTGCGGGAGTGGTGCTGTCTGGGGAGGACGTGGGGCGGACCGGCGGGTTGGCCGGGGGCGGTGCGGCCGCACCGGTCGAGCTGGCCTTGAGGAACAGGATGCCCCCGATCAGCGCGAGGGTCGAGAGGCCGATCAGTATTGCGATTGCCCATCGGCGCCACACCAGGGCTCGGGCGTTAAGGCGCGGCTCCGGTTGGTTCCGGTGGATGTCCAGCTCAGCCATGTCGAACTCCGCGCCGCACTCCGGACAACGCGGGTCCTTCTGACCTTGCAGATCGTATCCGCACGTCCGACATCGAAACCCGGTTCGCTCGTGAACGACGGCGCGGTCGAACAGAAAAAAGTTCAGCGCCGCGGCGCACATCAATATCGGTACGGCGATGAACATGCCGTAGCTGGTGACGTGAAACACCTTCAAGAGCACAAACAGGATGATTACCCAGGGAATCCCTCCCAGAAGACGCATGCCCACGTTGATTCCCAACAGCGCGTCGCAGCCAGGGCAGTGCCATCGGCCCCACGCCGAGGTGAGGAGGAGGCGGGTGCGTGCGACCGGTTTTCTGCAATTGGGGCACTCAGCGGGCATGTCCGTTTCCTTCGGCTGCCTTGGGGGGCGAGTCACCCCGGTCTCGACGGGCACCATCGGTGTGGATTGACTTCACGCCCCCGAGGCGCTCTACTTAGTATCGTACCGTGCTGGACGCCGGCCGCTACGGAAGATGTCGGACAGAGTCCAGGCCAACGGTGCGATGGGGGTGCAAGGACGGTCCGCAGGTTTCCTTCACGAACGATTGAAGGTGACCCGGTCGAGCGTGCGAGGGCATTCGGTGTTGGACGCTGGTTTCATGCCATCTGTTTTGACCCTGGCGGTCATACCGCGGCCGGGCCTGTTGTTTGGCTTCATGCTGGTCGCGGCGGTGCTCGGCGCCTACGCAGCCCGGCGGGCGCGCCTGCCTCGGGTGGTCGGGTATCTCGCGGCGGGGATCGCTCTCAAGGTGATCCTGATGCGCCTGCTCGATCCGGGGCACAACCCCGAAAGCGCCGACGTCTGGCAGGCGGCGGAGCAGACGCTGCGTCCCATTAAAGACCTGGCCTTGGGCTTGATTCTGTTTTCCATCGGCGGGGTCTTCGAGACGCGCCATCTGCGTTCGGTCGGTATGCGCCTGCTGCGTATCAGTTTGGCGGAGGTCATCGCCAGTTGCCTGCTGGTGTTCTTCGGTTGCGCCACGGTCCTGATGCTGACCACGCAGGAGTTTGGCGCTGCTGAGTATCTACCCCTGGCCGCGCTGCTCGGGGCTGCGGGGATCGCCACGGCGCCCGCAGCTACCCTGTTTGTGCTGGGCGAGTACGACGCCAAGGGGCCGATGACCGATACGATCCTGAGCCTGACCGGGCTGAACAACATCGTCTGCATAGCCCTGTTCTACGTCCTGTTCCTGGTTCTCTCGCACACCGGGGCGATCTCGACTGACCTGGGGGCGCACCGATCGCTCTGGCTCCTGGTGCTAACTACCCTGGGTGGAAGCGTCATGCTGGGCCTGGTCCTCGGGGCTTTGATCAGCATCGTTCATTCCAAGCTTCCCGCGGTGGAGACCATGCTGATCTTCTTCGCCCTTTTCGTTGTCTTGGGCAACGGGGAAGTCTGGTTGCTCGAGCATCGCGGGGTGAGCTACAACTTCCTGCTCACGTCTCTGGTGATCGGCGCGGTCTTCTCCAATGTGGCTTTGGCCCCGGAGAAGCTCGAATCATCTTTGCGGTTGATGGGCGGCCCGATCTTCGCCGGTTTCTTTGTCATGGCCGGTTATGGATTGCACATCGGCGACCTGGCTGAGCTCGGCCCGGTGGGCGTGGCTTACATCGGATTCCGACTGCTGGGCAAGTGGTTGGGATGCCGTCTTGGAACTCGTTGGGCGGATGCGTCCGATCAGGTCCGACCGTACGTCGGTCTGGGTCTGCTCTGCCAGGCTGCGGTGGTGATCGGATTGGCGGACTACGTACGCCATTACTGGATGCACCCCCTGGCGGACCAGTTCGCCACAGTCGTGTTGGGCTCTGTGGTTGTGTTCGAGTTGATCGGTCCGCTCCTGGTGAAGTGGGTGGTCGTTCGGACCGGCGAGGTCAAGGCCGTCTCCATGATGGTTCGCCGTACTCCGGTGGCGGTGGAGGGCGCCTCCATAACTCGGCTGACGCTCAATTCCCTGCTGCGCACCTTGGGCATTGCCGGAGGGAGCACCTCCTCCTCCAGTAAACCGCTGCAGGTCAAGCATATCCTCCGCAGCAACGTGCAGTTGCTTCACGCCGGAGCCACCATGACCGAAGTGCTGCACTTCGTGGAGAGCTCGCGCTACAACCACTTCCCCGTCGTCGATGAGGAAAACCAGTTGCTCGGGGTCATCCACTTTGCGGACCTGCGCACCATAATCTACGACCCGGGCCTGCGCGATCTGCTTACTGCGGTGGACATGGCTGATCCCGACTCCCGCGTAGTGACCCTGGACACGCCGCTGGAAGACCTGCTCAATATCTTCCGGGAGGAGGATACCCTGGGCTCCTTGCCGGTCGTTGCCGGCGAAGGGAGTCGGCACTTGCTGGGCACTGTGGAACAGCGCGATCTGCTCCGCGCTCTCCACCTCACCCGTGCGGACGCCGCACCCAAGCGATAGGACACAGGTGCCCGTGCAGAGAGTGCTGGGTGCCATGGCCATCGCGCAGCGTGGCCATGCTCTGACTTGAGGGTGATCCTCGAGTGGACTGCATGAGGTGGATGTCCCATCCCTTCCCGTGCTGGGGGACAGACGCTCGGGCGCCACATCGCTTCCGGGTCCGGATTGCAGGAGGAACCGCGCGCCCTGTTTCAACGCATGGCGCACAAGAAACCGGGACCGGTCCAGCGACCGATCCCGGTTTGGGGTGTTCAGTTGTGTTCCACTGCCGAACTTACCGCCGCCGCCGCCGCACTAGCGCCAGCCCGCCCAAAGTCAGCAGAGATAGGCTGGCGGGCTCGGGAAGAGAGACAGTGTCAATCTCAAGCGCCAGGAAGTTCCCGGGGATAAGGTTGGCACCGGAATTCCCGAAGATGGTGATCTCCTCCCAATCCGGATTAGGAGTGATCTCAACGTCGATGTAGTGCCAATGCCCATCCCCAGGCCCCGAACCACCTACGACGTTCCACGACGTTGGCAGGGGATCGCCGATCAGAAGGTCGATGGCGATCAGATCGCCTGACACCTCGCCGTCGAAGCCCATCTGGATCCGCATGAGCTTGAGCGGCAGGGGATCGATGAAGTTGGGCAGAAGGACCGTTGTGTCCGTGCCGTCATCGGTGGCCAATGGGTTCGAGGCGTCGAGCGCGTACGTCGAGGAGCCCGTCTCGAAGAGGCTCGTGTTCCAGTCGGCTTGGCCGAACGATACCCAATCGAAGATTGCGTGGACGGAGTTGTCATCCCCTCGATAGGTTGGGTCGAAGGGTCCGGCGCTCGCTGGGCCTGCGCTCACCAAAACAAACGCCGTGGCCAGCAACACTGCGGACGTGACTCTGCGTGATCTTGCACTGATGGACATTATGATACTACTCCCGAAAAGTGACCCCTGGAAACCAAAAAAAGAGAGCTCCGAGCGCACCTTTGGCGCACGAAAAGCTCTCTCTCCACTACATCTCGCGCCTACAGCTAAACGCCTTGCCTAAGGCAAGACACTGGACGCTACTAATAGGTGGGGATTCTCTTCCTCTCCCAAAGAAGAACTCCCAATCCTCCTCCCGTTCACAGCGAACAGATTACCTCGCACCCTGGTCCGATTCAAGCCCAAAACAGTTAGGTTCTTAGCTAGGGCTTCTGCTTAGGTGCTGCCCCGCACCGCCGACGCACATCCGCCAAGTAGGGCAGGTCAATGCCCCGTATTCACCCCTCGGCATCGAGTCGAGGATTGTCACAGGTGCTGGCACTGAATAGTTAAGGAACAGGGGTCACCCGCTCCACGCAGTTAGTGCCAGGATGGTCTGCAGCCGGTGGCATGGGTAAGCTCTGCTCATCCGTGCAGCGCATCGCAGCCCACGGGAGGACAACCTCGCCCATACCACCGAGCAGAAGCCCCGTCCTGAGATACGACCTACCGCCCCACGCCGCGGAAAACCCCCGCCTCAGACCCCAGGAACCGCATGATCGCGCAAGAGGACCACCTTACAGATCGCGCGCCCTGTACTTGTGGTAGAGGACCCCGGATCGCTCATCTCCGGGCGAGTCGGTGTGGTCCCTGGACGAGTGGACCGGCGTGGCCCGCTTCGCGAGGCATCCGCCAGGCATCCTCGTCGTGCTCTTTGACAACTGAATACCGTCCGGCCCAGACCGAAGGGGCGTGTCGAAACGGCAAGAGAAGCTGCGTCCCCGTTCAGACCTCCCCAAGTGAGCTGGGTGCCATGGCCGCCGCAGCGCGCGGTGCGCGGGTCAGGTGGCGGGTGGGTCAGCCAGCGACCCCACGGCGTCGCGGGTGATCGCTTCGGGGACGTCATCGCGAATGATCGTCCCCCCCAACCCGTCCAGGAGTACCCAGCGGATCAGCGTACCGGCGACCTTCTTGTCGCTGGCCATGAACGACGCCAGGGTCGCGTACGGAGCCAGACCATCGCGACGCACGGGCAGTCCGATGGCTTCGATCAACGCGCACGCTCGGGCACAGTCTTCGGCGGTCAGCAGACCCAACGCGTGCGAGATCCGGATGGCTGCGACCATCCCCAAGGCCACGCACTCACCGTGACGAAGTTCGTACCCGCAGGACGCCTCGATGGCATGGCCTACGGTGTGTCCGAAGTTCAGTCGGGCACGCTCCCCGCTGTGCTCGCGGGCATCGCGGGACACCACCTCAGCTTTGATCGCGATATTGCGAGCGATCAGCTCCTCCATCACCTCACCGGCGCCAGCCAGTATCCGTTCTCGCTCGACCTCGTGCCACGTCAGAAATGGCTCGTCGTCGATGAGGGCGTGCTTGACTGATTCCGCCAATCCGGCGATCAGATCACGCTGCGGAAGTGACCCCAGGCAGTCCGGGTCCACCACTACGTTCGTGGGCTGATGGAATGCTCCGATGAGATTCTTGCCCGCAGAATGGTTCACTCCGGTTTTGCCGCCGATCGACGCGTCGACCGTGGCCTCCAGCGTCGTGGGGAACACCGCAAAATCGACTCCCCGCAACCACGTCGCCGCAGCCAGCCCCGTCAGGTCACTCACCACGCCTCCGCCGACCGCGACCAGCAACCCATCTCGGCCCAGCCGCAGCTCCGCCAGGCGATCGTAGAGCATCGAGAGCTGTACCAGAGACTTGCTCGCTTCTCCCTCCGGGATCACCGCCAGGTTGGAGCGCAGACCACCCGCCCGGAGGGATTCGAGTACCGACTCCGCGTACAAGTCGGCGACGCAACTGTCGGTGACCACAAGGGCTTGCCCCCCCCGGTGCTCCTGGGCGATCCTGGTGCCAGCCGGCCCAAGTGCCCCGCAACCGATGGTCACGCGGCAGCTTCGCCCATCAAACGTGTATTCGAGGCTTCTCATGGCGACCCTATCCCGTGCCCCTCAGCAGCCATTCCCGAGTGTTGCTCTCCGGCGAATCCGCCGCTCTCAATCGTTCAACTCTTCCCATATTAACGGACCTGCCGGACGCCGCAAACAGCCAACCTCACAGTCCGAGAAACGTACCACGACTGTAACAGTCGGCGAACACAAAGGTTGACGAAACGCCCGTCTGATGTAGAATGCGGTGCTGTGCGAACACCGGCGGCGTATCGGACGTACCAAGTGGTGCGACCATAACTGCCCGGTGACACGTGACCGGGTCTCAGTGGGGCGGGTGATCCGTAACCTCTTTTTATTTATGAGGTTACGTGGCGCGGGTCCGAGCCTGGATGTACCCGGCACGGCGGATTCCTGGTGACGCAACCCCTCTGAAAGAGGACAGGGTGTTGGCATGGCACGATCCACCCTAGCTCGGCCCAAGCGAAAGCCATCGCCCAAGAAGGCTACGCGCCGCGGCGGCGGATCTCCGCAGATTCGCACCTACCGCTCCGCGATGGGCTTCCTGAACGCGTCAGTGAATTATGAGACGCAGACGCGCGTTTCGTACACCACGAACAACTTCAGCCTCTCGCGGATGAACCGCCTTCTCGTCGCGCTCGAACATCCCCAGCGACAGTTTCGCTCGGTCCACGTCGCCGGTACCAAGGGCAAGGGGAGCACGGCGACGATGGTGGCGGAGATGCTGCGTTCGTCCGGTTATAAAGTTGGGCTTTATACGTCGCCCCACGTTTCGACGATTCGCGAACGTATCTGCGTCGACGGACAGATGATCCCCGAGACAGCCTTTACCCACACCTTCCGTATCGTGGCTCCAGCAGCCCGATCGATCAAGGGGGTCGAGCCGACCTACTTCGAGCTGATGACGGCGGCGGCGTTCGTCTACTTCGCCCGATCCGAGGTCGATGTGGCGGTGGTCGAGGCCGGGATGGGGGGGCGCCTGGATGCCACCAATGTGCTCACCCCGCGGGTCTGCGCCATCACCAACATCAGCTACGACCACGCCGCCCAGTTGGGGAACACGCTGGACCTGATCGCTGGGGAGAAGGCGGGAATCATCAAGAAGGGCGTTCCCGTAGTCTGTGCCCCCCAGATCCAGTCGGTGAGGGACGTGCTGGAGAAGGTCGCCGAAGGGCGGTCCGCTCCTATCTCCTTCGTCGGTCAGGACATTCCGTTCAGCCATCGCTTTGAAGCCACCCCGGAGCTGGGTCCGCACACGCGCCTGTGTCTGACCACGGAGCAGAGCAAGTTTGAGCACCTGCGGGTTCCGCTGATGGGGGAGCACCAGACGACAAACTGTGCCTTGGCCCTGCTGATCCTCGACGTTCTCAAGCAGCGTGGGTTCGAGATCGACGACCGCCAGGCGGTGGAGGGGTTGGCCAATGTCCGCATGGTCGGCCGGATGGAGCTGGTCAGTGAAGATCCGCGTGTGCTGGTCGATGGGGCGCACAACGCGTCCAGCGTCGAGGCACTGATGCGGGCCATCGGGCAGAGCGTTCCATACGACTCGATGGTGGTCATCTTCGGCTGCCACAAAGACAAAGACATCGACGGTATGCTCAAGCAGATCCAACTGGGGGCGGACAAGGTCGTGTTCACTTCCACGGGTTCGCCGCGCTCGGTCGAAGCTGATGACCTGGCGGCGCGCTACACGGAGCTTTCCGGCAAGATGGCTCAGGTTGGGCATACCTTGGACGACGCGATCGCCATCGCCTCCAGCGCGGTATCGCGCGAGGACATCATCTGCATCACCGGTTCGTTCTACTTGGTCGGTGACGCCCGCAAACGCTTCGGGCGGGTCTAACAGTCCTTGGCAAAAACCTCTTCCTTGCGGGACCGGCTTCTGTTTATGCATGTTGCCGGCCTGCAGGCGCGCGGGCTCAAGCCACGATGGGGGTGCTGAAGCGGAAGATCTCCGGTCGAGCAATCCGCACGTAATCCGCGACGGACATGATGATTGACTCGGTGAGGGCTCCGGCGTTGAAGGCGATGCGCTCGTTGGCTGTGACCGATTCGTCAACAAACAGATCGAACGGCAGGATGGGGCGGCCGAACGGAGGGACTGAGCCAGGCACCAGTCCGGTTAGCGTCGCAAGTTCCTCCGCGGTGGCGAATCGAGTCTTCTTGACCTCGAGGCGCTGTTTGACCGCCGCCGAGTCAAACCGCAGGGCGGCGCTGAGCACGAACAACCGAAAGACACCGCCGGTCTTGACCAGCAATGCCTTCCCGCCGACGCCCAGATCTTCGCCGCGGACTCGGGCGGAATCTTCGCTTGTACGCGTGGGTTCGTGGTGCAGGTGGCGGTAGGGGATGGCTGCCTCGTCCAGCAGGCGACGGATGCACTGAAACACGCTTTCGCTCATAGCCTCGCCCCGATTCGCCAGTCGGCAGGCTCGAGTAGCGACGGTCGCCATGCCCACCCCGCACAGTCTACCGCTCTTGGGGTGGTCGGGCACCCGCCCTTGCCAGCATCGGATCGTGCGTAGTACCACGGCGTGCTCTGCTTTCAAAAGTTTTGAAAACGACGGAGCGGTCGATCGTTCCTCGGTACAATCACGTTCGCAGGGGCCGCCGCCGAGGTTGCCCTCGCGCTGATCGCGCCCGATGCGACTGCGCTGCCTGCGGGCAGGGCGGAGGAGCGAGAATGTCAACGCCTCAAGCCGAGATGACCCTGACGGATCTGTACGCCCCGGTGATCCGGGAGTTGGAGCGGGTCCGGGCGTGCTTCGACGAGGAGATCCGCACCTCCCTGCCGTTCGTCAACGAACTATGTGAGCAGATCAAACGCTACCGGGGCAAGATGTTGCGGCCGACGCTGCTGCTGCTCGCCGGAAGGGCGGCGGGCGAGCTTGTGGATGCCCACGTGACTCTGGCGGCGGTGGTCGAGATGGTGCACGTGGCTACGTTGGTGCATGACGACGTGCTCGACGAAGCCGACGTACGCCGCCAGGGGAGCACGGTCAACGCCATGAGCGGCAACGAGACCGCCGTGCTGCTCGGGGACTACCTCATCAGCCACGCCTTCCACCTGTGCAGCTCGCTCGACAGCCAGTTCGCCTCCCGCGAAGTCGGGGCGACGACCAACCGGGTTTGTCTGGGCGAGCTAGGCCAGATTCACCATCGCGGCGACGCCGGACTGGGCGAGGCGGAGTACCTCGAGATTATCACCGAGAAGACCGCAGCGCTGACCGGGACGTGCGGGGCGTTGGGGGCGCGATTCGCGGGGGCCTGTCCGGAAGTGGTCGAAGCGTTGCGCTGCTTCGGGACCGAGCTTGGGGTCGCGTTTCAGATCATGGACGACGTGCTCGACCTGGTCGGCTCAGCCGAGCGCATGGGCAAGACCCTCGGGCGCGATCTGGACCTGGGCAAACCGACTCTTCCGGTAATTCACACGCTGAACAACGGCGACGCACAGGCCCGGGCCCGTCTGCAAGCCCTGATTCGAGGTGACCGCTCGGTCAATCCCGCAGACATGCGCGAGCTGCTCGAGCGGAGCGGGGGTATCGAGTACGCCACCGGGGTGGCTGAGGGCTACGTGCGCACGGCGCTGAGTCGCCTCGATCTTTTGCCAAGCTCCCCCGCCAAGTCCTCCCTGAGCACTATGGCCGAATTCGTCATCCGCAGAGACTATTGAGACCTCCCGCGCTAGGCGGCAGGCTGACCCGTTGGTCCTTGCGCGGAGCACTAACCTCGGCTCCGGTAGAGGGTTTGCGCGGAGATGGATTCTCGGTAAGCGTTCTCTGGTCCCTGTGCCATTCTCCGCCCGGCAGAGCGACCGCGACAGACTTCGGCTGTCGGCTCTGCTACCGTTGCCGCCTGACTGCATACAGACCGCCGAGGGCGAGCAGGGTGAGGGTGGCGGGCTCGGGGACGATCGAAACAAGAAGAGAACCCGAGTTGTCCCCAGCGTTGGGGTCGGCAATCTGAAACTCGATAGGCACGCCCGCTCCCACGATTCGACAGCGATAGATATGACTGGGACTGTAGGTGTGCGGTGCGAAGTCCACACCATTCGTCGTGCCCATCCAATCCACCACGGCGCCATCGATTGTCAGGTCGAATCGGTCGGGATCGGTTACTGTCGGGTCAGTATCCGCAGGGTTCTCGTACCAAGTCATATCACCCAGATGCTTCCAGTATTCGCTCCAGTCGGCATCAGCCTGGCGACCGTTTGTCGAGTCGAGCACGTATGTGCCCGAGACCTCAAGGAGATACACTCGCCCGACCTCCAACGCTTGGGACGTCTCCGTCGGGGTGTTCCATGCTTCGACCACGAGCGTTTCTGCCTTGCAGGCTTCAGGGCGCAGGAGGACCCAAGGCCCACAGACGATCAAGACTACGATACTGGGTCGCCTCATCGATCGAATCCTCCCTGCAAACAGAAAGAGAGCCCGCCCGCAGGCGTCTCTCTCTCATCCCTGTTCACGACTTGTCCGGCGGGAGCTGCCTCCCGCACACCCGCCCCGACCTGTTTCGGCAGAGTCGCGAACCGCAGTCCGCGATGCAAGCCCTTGGTGCTAGGTAGAAACCCCGATGCGATGCAACCAGCGCCGATGCTGGAGGTTACGTGCATCGACACCGCGGGAAATCATGGAACACGGCAGGATGCGACAGCCGCGGTCCCGTTTCCGCGCCACTGGTGCTACGATACTCCCATGCCCTACCACCGCCCATCCCGAGCCCGTCGCATCGCCAAGTGGGCGGGGCTGGTGGCGTGCGTGGTGGTCGTGGTGCTGTGGGCGCTGTCTGGCCTGTGGAACGTCTCGTTTACGTACTGGCAGGGTGTTGCTGTCACGGTCGTTGGCATCGGGGAAGGGAGCTTCTGGCTTCTTAGGATGGTCGATGACAGTTTGCCTGGTCTTGTTCATGATAGCCTACCAAGTGGGTGGGAGGTTGACCCTTCTGAGGGGCTGGTCGAGTGGCTCCCGGAATATACTGGAGTAATGCCTGTGCCCTTGTGGGCGAGCATCCCTCTTTGGATCCTGTTCATTGTCGTCGCCATCCCCACCGCCTGGCTCTGGCGTCGCGACCGGAGACCGTCGCCGGGGTGCTGTCAGGGGTGCGGATACAACCTTACGGGCAACACGTCGGGCGTGTGCCCGGAGTGCGGGGAGGCGAGATGATTCGCAAGGCTGCCATCGTCATCTCAACTGCGCTGGCGGCTTGGGGACGTGGCATATGATCAAGAAGGGGGCAACCGCGCCGCGCGTAAGGTGGGTTGTTACATGGGCTGGGTGCATTCTCTGCTTCAGCATTGCCCACGCTGTTGTCGTCGGCACGTGTACTCTCGGCATCGCCTCACTCGTCCCGTCCGACAACACACATGATCCGCTTCCGAACCTGGGACCCGCGATGATCTTCGTATGCGCCGTCTACTCCTCACCGATCTTTGGATGGTTGTGGGCGTGGGGATATATCTCGTACAAACGGCGGAGCCGTGGGCTTTCTGGATACTGCTCTTACTGTGGATGGAGACTTTGTTCAGTTGGTCCAGACCAATGTCGGACATGTGGGCAGATGCAGCCCGGCTACTGCAACCGTTGCGGATACAATCTCACCGGCAATGAGTCCGGCGTGTGTCCGGAGTGCGGGGAGCCGATCCAGCAAGACCGCGGCACAAGGGAGTAGCCATGTCCTACCACCGTCCATCCCATGCACGCCGCGCCGTAACAACGCGGCTGATCCGCATCGTGCTTGGTCGAAGTAATGGAGGACGCGTTCTGCCTGGGATCATCCAACTCGGGCTCATCTGTGTCTGGCATCCTGCGATCATGCTGGTGGTAGAGTCAATCCCGTTTGACTTTCTGCAAGAATGGTCGTCGTACGCTTGGTATAGCTCGGGACTTACATCGTCCTACGTCTCTGACATTTGTACCGTTGACTTAACGACAGTAGGCGGGAGCGGGGTATACGTGATGGCGATGGCGGCAACGGTCAGATACGTTCTTCTTGAGGCGCTATTCGGGTGGATCGGATACCGCGTACTTGTCCGCAGGCCGAAGCCCAAGTGGTACAGGTTTGTGCGATGCTGGTGGCGCACGTGCCTCATCGGCACGATTGTGGTCCCAGCGGCCATGACCTTGGCTGCATTGCTTCCGATTTCACCGGGAAGCGAACTCCTCATGCTAGGGCCTGTGGCGCTCTTCTGCGTAGGTCCCGGTTGGCTGGCGCGCCAGGAGATCAGTCGGCGGGCACGCCGGGTTGGAGAGGTTTGTTCAGCGTGCGGCTACAACCTCACCGGGAACGTCAGCGGGCGCTGTCCGGAGTGCGGCGAAGTCATCCAGCAAAACTGTGGTACAATCGAGTGACCATGCCCTACTACCGCCCATCCCGAGCCCGGCGCGTCGGCAAGTGGGTGGGACTGGGCTTGTGCGTTACGATCCTAGCCGCACTCATTGGCAGCGAGGTTTGGGAACTAGAATACTACGGACCGAGTATCCAGTTTGAGCTTGAGCGATCGTACGTCCTCCTACACAACACAGCACCGCCGCTGGGCGGCAAGGGACGTTGGTGGTGTCATCGTAGGCGTGGGCCGTCGCGTCTTCGATTCCAGCTTCCGGCGTTTGCCACACGCTCCTGGCCGAGGTTTGGCCGACCAACCACCGTCCGGTCCGCACTGGTCCCGTTGTGGTTGCCGCTCCTCGCCTTCGCCATCCCCTCCGCCTGGCTCTGGCGACGCGACCGGAGACCGCCGCCGGGGTGCTGCCAAGCGTGCGGGTACAACCTCACGGGCAACACGTCGGGCGTGTGTCCGGAATGCGGGGAACTGGCATGATCCGCAAGGCTGTCATCGTGGTATTGACTCTGGCAGCGGCTGGTGTTGGTGCGGCTTGGGTCGTGAGCTATGTCGCCCCCCAGGTTGGCGGCCCGGTGAAGCCGGCAGAATACCACGTATGGTGGCTCCGGGAGGGAGTCTTCTCGCTCGACAGCATGGAGAACGAGCATCTGCTGCTGGTGACGCAGCCGTACGAAGACCTGTTCCTGCCTGGACTCCACGTGTCATGGCTGCCAGGACAGACCGGGTGTAGCCACTACGGTCTCGTCGTCCCGTTGTGGTTCCTCTTCGTCGTACTCTCCGCGTACCCGCTGGTCGCCTTCATCCGTGGTCCGGTCCGCTGCTACCGCCGTCGCCGCAAGGGCCTGTGCACCACCTGCGGCTACGACCTGACCGGGAACGAGAGCGGGCGATGTCCGGAGTGCGGCGCGGAGGCACCGAGGGGGACCCCGCGACTGGGAGAGTGAATCCGCCTCCGCTTGATTGGCGGTCGTGGCAATAAGCGGGCGAACTCCGTATGCTACTGGGAGGTGTAGCGGACTTCGAGGCGGCGCCGCCCGTTGGGCGAGCTGGCCCAGTTGTGTCCCGCCGGCGCGGAGGAAGTATGGACCGCACGGAGACGCAAACGATCTACCTGGTTTCAGACGGTACGTGCCGCACGTGCGAGCAGGTGGTGCGCGCGGTGCTGCTGAACTTCGACGGGGCTGACGTGCGCATGTACCGCGCGGCGAACGTACGCCAAGCGGAGACCGCCACCGACCTGATCCGCCGAGCAGCCGCCGACCGCGCCATGGTATTCTACACCATGGTATCAGCGGAGGCTCGCGAGGCCATCGAGGAGGCTGCCCGCCAGTATATGGTGCCGGTCGTCGATCTGCTCGGCCCGGTGCTCCTCGGTCTCTCCGACCTGCTCGCCACCGTCCCGGAACCCAAGCCGGGAATCCTGTACACGACTGATCGCGCGCAGCTCGATCGAATCGATGCGGTGGAATACACGCTGCATCATGACGACGGGCGGCGGGCATCTGAATTGGACAAAGCCGACGTGGTGCTGGTGGGCGTCTCCCGAACGTCCAAGAGCACGACGTGCTTCTATCTCGCGTACAGTGGGATCCGGGCCGCAAACGTTCCGCTGGTCTCCGACAGTCCGCCACCTGCGGAACTGCTCGCCCTTGATCCGCATCGCGTCATTGGGCTGACCACTAACCCTCACCGTCTTCAGACCATTCGCGATGCGCGGCTTCGCGGTTGGGGTGTGGAGTTGACCAGCAGCTACGCCGACCGGGTCGAGATCGCCCGGGAACTCCGCGCCGCCGACGCCTTGATGGCCAGCCACGGCTGGCGGTGCATCGACGTCTCCTACAGGGCCACCGAAGAGACCGCCCGCGAAGTACGTCAGCTTCTCAAGGACACCGGCTGACCAGCGAACTCCGCCAGCCCAGGTTGTCCACCCCCCGGAGTGCGGAGAAGCCGCCGAGCGAGACCGTGGTACAATGGAGTGACCGTATCCCACTACCGCCCATCCCGAGCCCGACGCGTCGCCAAGTGGACCGGGCTGGTGGGGTGCGCGCTGATCGTGGTGGCGTGGACGGCGAGCTTGTGCTGTACGCTGCATTGCCTCTGGGACACGATCACGATCCGGCTTATTGCCGGTGGTCTCAACGTTGCGACCAACCCCAACATGCATTTCAAGCCAAGTATCGTGCTTGTGGATGGGGCACCGACTTGGGGCTGAGGGGAGGAGTCTGGTACTCTCGGTGACGAGCTGGTATCCTGCCTCCGATTCAGAATGGGAATGTACCGAGCATGACAACAGTAGAGCCATCAGGCTCCGGGCCAACCCCGGACACCCCGACGGCGGAGGAACTGCGCAAGGCCCTCAAGGCTTTCAAGAAGCGCCTGAAGCTGGCGCGGCTGGACGATGAGTCCCGGTTGGGGCATGGCGCGATGACCGGAGGGGGGAAGTCGGGTATCCTCGGCATTCAGGCACCCCGGCAGTACCCGCAGGCGGTGTGGGACGAGCTGGTCAAGCAGGGTCGGCTTAAGTACGCGGGGCAGGGGGTCTATGAACTGGTGAAACCTCCCGAGCATCGTTGACTCAAGATCCCCAGTGCTCAACGACGGAGTGCGCCGCTACTGCGGTGTCAGCGCAGCCGAGCCCCGTTTTCAGAACGGTCGTCGCCGTTTCGTCAGCTCCGCTCCCGCATCGTTGCCACTCGCCTGCTGTGTCCGCGAGGTTGGAAGAGGGTTCGTGGAGTGCCAGTACCTTTACCCACGGGCTCCAATTCACCGCGGGCAGAGGAGGCGTTGTCCGGAGTCCGCCAGTATCAGTTGCCGAAACGCCTCATGAATGCCCCATAGTCTGCGACATCGACGTCCGTGTCCCAGTCCATGTCCACTTCGTCGGGGCAGGGCGCGGGAGGATCCGCGTAGGTCAGCCCTTCCCTGGGCCCCGTGACACATCCTGCGAAGATACCGTAGTCCTCCAGGTCAGTGTCTCCATCGCCGTCGAAATCGCCCACTCGCGCTGGGGGCAATCCTCGGGCGAACTCCGCGGCGTCCGCCAGGTCGACGTCGTTGTCCGCATCGTAATCAAACGTGGCTGCACATGCTGCGACGCACTGCGGGTCGGTCGGCTGGGGGGATAAGTCGGGACCGGTCAGGCAATCCACCAACCCCGCGAAGTCCACCAGGTCGATGTCGCCGTCCCTGTCGAAGTCGCCAAGCACCGCGGGCTCACACTCGTCAGGGACGGAGTTGTCGTTACAGTCCGCACTGGTTCCCGCATCCAGATCACAACTGTCGGGCGAACCATTGGAGTTGCAGTCCGCACTGGTGCCCGCGCCTATGTCCCAATCATCTGGTACGCCGTTGCTGTTGCAGTCCTCGCATTCGTCGGGAACCCCATTGGCGTTGGTATCTCCACTATAGCCGAAGAAGATATCCAGGAAATCCGGGAAGCCATTCTCGTTGCAGTCCGGATCACACTCGTCCGGTATACCGTTGGTGTTGAAGTCGCTGCTGGTTCCCGCAGCGAGATCGCACTGGTCGAGGGTGCCGTTGCTATTGCAGTCACTTGCAGTTCCCGCTTGCAGGTCGCACTGGTCGGGGACAGTGTTACCATTACAGTCGCGTGCTGTTCCAGCAGCAATCGCGCACT
>JAAEQG010000659.1 GCA_024231775.1 bacterium | reverse complement strand
GGCTGCTGCCGCCTTGCCATCGTCGCCCGCCCACGCGACGCCTGCGCCCATCAGGCCCACCAACACGAACACAAGACGCGATGTCATCGCTGATCTCCTGCCCTCACGACAGACCATTGCCCCGCTCACGAGGGGCGCTGGTTGTTATCTGCCTCTGTCCCGCCGCGAAGCGCTTCCACGCTACATGTGGATGTCCGGTCCTCCGGCATCTGCCTTGGCCCGGCGCGAATCCCAGAAGATAAAGCCGCACAGTCCCAGGAACGCGATCATACCGAACCAGTTGAACATCTGGCCGAGTGACTCGGGATCGCTTCCTCCGTTGATCATCCTGCTCTGGATGTCGACGGCATCCAGGATCGCCTCGGTAAAGGGCAAGGAGCGCAGGCCATTGAGTATGACCCCGATGATCGCTGCCCCGGCGATGAAACCGGAGGCGATGATGATGCCCCTGTTCCCACGAGCTTTCTTGGTGTTCTCGTCGGCTCTGCCCTTCTTCACCGCGGAAGCCACAAGGGCGCCGACGAGAATCGGAGCGTTCAAGGCCATCGGCAGGTACATACCCAGACCGAACGCCAGCGGAGAGATGCCGACGAGTTCGAGTAGCAAAGCGACGACCACGCCCACGCCGTAGGGCAACCAGGGCACTTCCCCGGTTCCGAGGAAGCTATCCAGGGCACTCTTCATCAGGTTGGCTTGCGGAGCCTGCAGAGCCTTGGGGTCGACCTCGGGATCGAAACCCATCGTACCGGCGAGCAACATGATCGTTCCGGTCACCACCACCGATGCCAGCAGGCAGGAAAGGATGCAACTCCACTCGATTCGTCTGGGGCTGGCCCCTGCCCAGTAGCCGAGTTTGAATTCGGTAACCAATGTTCCGGCCACCGAGAGCGAGGATGCCACCACACCGCCCACCAGCAGCACGGCAAGCTGACCGCTCGGTCCCTTGGGCAGTCCGGCAGCCATCAGCGCCACCGCGGTCACGATGATGGTGGTGACGGTCATCCCGGAGATTGGGGTTACTGAGATCGTCGCGATCGCCCAGGCAGACACGGTGATGAAGATGAACGAAACCGTCAGGGCCAGGAGGACGGACACAACGGTCAGGAACGTGGCGCTCTCCATTCCGTTGAGCACGAAGAACCGGAAGTACAACGCGACGGCAACAGTTGCGAAAATACCGAGCAGGCCCAGAACCGGGTAGCTGATGTCCTGATCGGTACGGTCATCAAGCGCCGGGCCGGCACTCTTCTGGAACAGACTGCCCAGCGCCTCTTTAAGGGCTGTGGTGATGACCTTCCCCATCTTGAGGATCGAGAGCAGACCCGCCGTGAAGATGCAGCCGATCCCGATGTTCTTGGGGATGTTGTTGAAGATCGAGCCGGCGGCAGTGTCCTTGATCATGGGGTTGATGCTCTGGAGGGCCTCGAGCCCAATGGGAGCGAGCAAAGGCACGATCACGAAGAAGGACAGAAACGACCCCGCCATGATGATCGAGGCGTAGCGTATCCCGATGATAAAGCCCAGGCCGAGAAACTCCGCCCCGGTTCCCATCGAGAAGATGGCTTTGGTCTTGTCCGTCAGGTTGGTCCAGAAGGCACCGCTAAAGGCGTGCGCCGACGCGGTTTTCTCCACCGCTTCGGCTACCGTGGCTCCCGCTCCGGTGACCGCATCAGTCGCCGCCTGAGCCTTCTCCTTCCAGGATATGTGGAGCTTGCCGGTGGTGAACTCGTCCGGCCACAGCCTCAGCGCGGTAGTGCACACCGTGTAGAACGCGGCGACAACAAAGGAGTAGATCAGGATGAAGGCGTTACTCCCACCGCTTTGCCCGGTGACCAGGATCTCGTTCGTGGCCGTCCCTTCGGGGAAGGGAAGCTTCCCGTGCATCTCCTTCACGAAGTAGCGGCGGAAGGGCACCAGGAAGATCACCCCGAAGATGGCTCCCAGGAACGGAACCAGGCAGATGTGCAGAAAGATCATGCCATCGCTGAGATTCAGATGTTCGTCGAGCTTGAGCAGATAGATCGCGGGCATGGTGAAGACCGTGCCGCCCGCGACCATCCCGGAGGTCGTGCTGATCGCCAGCACGTTGATGTTCTCGATGATCGTACTGCGACGCATGCCCATCTTCAGCAGGAAGCCCGAGAGGCCCACTGCCAGAATCGAGATTGGAATAGCCGTCTCGATCCCCTGCCCGACCTTCAAGGCCAGGTAGGTTGCCGCCATCGCGAACAGGATGTTCATGATGATTCCGAACACGATTGACCGCGTGGTGATCTCCGGAGCGGTCGCGTTCGGCGGGATCATCGGAACGTAGGTCTCGCCCTCCTTGAGTTCGCGATATGCGTTTTCCGGCAAGGTATCTCGGATCTGCGGGTCTGCCATACCGGTTCCCTTTCGATGATAACTCGGAACACTCGCCGCTCAGCCGCGGGACCGTAGCTGACACGTCGGTCAAGAACGAGGAGCGTACCATGAGCCCGCCGGGGAGGAAACGTCGAAAAGTCGAAAAGTCAAAACGTCGAAACGTCGAAAGGACGAGACCCTCGCCACAACCTGTGGCCCCAATCAGAGGCCCAAGCGCAAGCGCGGGCTCGATCGGCGTGGGCTGTGCTCATCCTGATGGAGTGTGAGCTATCCGGCGTCGTCGCTGATGGACATGTGCGTTCCGTCGCCGATGCGGAAGACTCGGTTCTTACCCGCCCGCTTGGCCCGCAGCAGGGCCTGGTCCGCGCGGGTAATCAACTCTTCGGCGGTCTTGCCGTCCCACGGAAAGGTCGCCAGCCCGGCGCTGACCGTGAGCTGACACGGACCGAGGTGTTTGAGTGTGGCAAACTCGTGGGCGCTGAGCGCTTCGGTGAATCGGTGAAGCACCGCCACCGCGTCGTCCGGGTGCCTGCTACCCGGAACCCGTGGTCGCTCCGCATCCCAGAACACCACCGCGAACTCGTCGCCACCATATCGGGCGACCACGTCATGCGAACGACAATGCTGGCGGATCAACCGGCCCACCGCGCGGATGATCTCATCTCCGGCGTCGTGGCCGCACGTGTCGTTGTAGCGCTTGAAGTCGTCAATGTCGAACAGCAGAATCGTGGCACAGGACCGCTCTTCTCCCGCCCGCCCCATGATCTCCTTCAGCGACTCACCAAAGGCACGGCGGTTGGGAAGGTTGCTCAGTTCATCCGTGAGTGCCAGCCTATGCCATTGTCTTTGCGCCCCGGCGGCTTTGATCAGGTGACCCGCAAGCTGCCCGTAGTGACGGAGCTTCTCCGCCTCTGCCCGGACATACGGCTGACCCTGGCGCGGACCGAGTGAGATTTGCCCCAGGAGGGTTCCGCTCTCCTCGATCGGCTCGACCAATACCGGATCGCCGAACGGTTCGGTTTCCACGATGCTGCCTTCCACCACCAGGCGCACCGCAGCCCCACCCAAAGCCTGTCCGATGGTGTCAGCCAGACGCGCCAAGAACGTTCGACCGTCACCCGCCAGGTCTTCCAGCAACGCTCCCAGACGCAGCAGCTCCTCCATCGAGACCGTGCCCGGCGGCGATGCGGGCTCTGTGTCAAGGTCGTCCACCCGACCGTATCCCAGCGCCGCATCCAGCTCCGGACCATTCAGCGGGAGCATCACGTACTCGCTGGCGCCACAGCTCACGCCACGCCTGGCCAGCGGTTCCGTTTCGGGAACACAGCACAGAATGATCGGAACGTCCTCACCCGCAGCCTCGCGCAGACCGGCGATGCGCGGCTCGATGCCCAGGACTTCCGGATCGCCCGGCTCCACCCCGGTGATCACCGCACGCCATCGACCCCGGCACAGCTCACCGATCCCCGCCAGGTAACTGCTTCGCTCGACGAACTCCCAGTCCGAAAAACGCTCCGCCAGCCGGTCGCGCAGCTCCGCATTGCCACGAAGCAACAACAGGCGTTCCTTCTCCGGGGTGTGCGCGGGATGCTCCATCAAGCCGGTGCCTCCTCCTCACCCTCCCCCGGCTGGCGGGGATGATGACCTTCGTCCATCAGTAGTTCCAACTCCTCCGCAGTCAGGAGCGGTCCGCCGAATAGCTCGGTGTCGTCGTCCTCGAGAGGGCGGCGCCTCGGATCCAGCGGTGTGCTGGGTTCTGAGGGCGGCGTTCTCTCCCCAGAGGACCGGCTAGGTTGCGCTCTGCCCGACCCGGTTGGATCCACCCTCTGTGGGGCACGGACTCCACTGTTGGGTATGCCCTCGGGCACGGAAGGCCCTTCTCGACGCGCGGGCGGTTTACGCTTTGGCGCGTCCGCGTCACGGCGCCAGGGTACCGGGATACGCTGACGCCGTTCGGTCGCCGCGGCACAGCCGGGGCGGTCGGTTGTTAGGGGAGGCTTTGCTTCATCCGGGCGGTCTTGAACTGGACTCGGAGTCGGTGGCGCGCTGATCGGGACGGGAGTCGGCCGATCATTGCCTGCCGACTCAACCTCTGCGACCGGTGGGGCAGTTTGTGAGGGTTCGTCTGTGAGTTCGTCCGCAGGCTCGCTCTCAGGTTGTTCCGCAGGTTCGGTCGCGGTTTCGTCCGTAGGTCTTTCCGCTCGTGAAGTGATCGTCGCCAGCAGCGCGGCGGTCTGCGCTGCCGACAGGCGGTCTTGCGCCCCCGACCGGACGGCTTGGGCCAAACGCTCTCCGGCTCCTGCGCCGCCACAGGCGAACAGCTCTGCCGGTGCGCCATGCTGGCGGGCCAGTCGGAAGAACTCGAACTCGCTGGGCTCGAGACGGTCCACCCAGACCAGGACAGCCCGGGGCATCACCTTCTTCCGCCCCAGCCGCGCCAACGCGACATAGACGCTATCCGCCCACACGACATCGACCGGGGCTTCATCGAAGACGCGTATCCACTCTGCGCGCTCCGCCTCCGGCAAGGTGCCTACCCACATGATTGTCGGCGCGGCTTCCTCCATAGTCGCTGTTCTCACGGAAGCTGCTAGCTTCCTCCCCATCCTGGAAATGAGAGTCCTCTACACTCGCCAGATTCCCACTCTCCAGATCCCCTATCTTGCCAGTGTAGAGACTCCGGTCCCCTGCGTCAATCGTTCTCCGCCTGCGCAGGTATCTGAGGCCCTCAGTCCGCCTGGGTGCCCCCGTCATTCCGTTATTCCGACGTTCCGACGCTTCGACGGTCCGACATTTCGACGGTCCGACATTTCGACGTTTCGACTTTTCGACTTTTCGACTTTTTGACTCTTCGATGTTTCCTCCCGGGTGCCCCATCCTCTACGCAGGAAAGGGTGGGAGGCAACTCCATATTGAGACTCGGACCCCGGAACCAGGAACCCGGCCGAGCGCCACAGCCCCGTCCAGGCGAATCGTTTGTGTACCCATGAGGTGTGTGCCCGGGCCATCGAGGATTCCGTTGGTGCTCGCACTGGCAGCAAGAGCGACCTGCTGGACGGAGCCACCGAGCAGTCCATCGACTGAGCCATCAGCCCAGTTGGACGCCGACGCCGTCGTGTCGATCTGGCGGCTGTAATCGTCGGGCGAGTTGCTGAAGATCACCGTGGACAGGGTTTCGCCGGAGAGCAGGTCCACCCAGACCTCGACTTCCGCCTCACCCGTTGAATACAGGTCAAGCGTAGCGCCGTTAGTGCTAGCCCATTCCATGCGCAACGTGGCGGCGTCAAGGGGCACTGCTGCCGCTCCCAGGATGAGTACGCCTGGCAGAAGCACCCTAAACACAACACCGGGAACCTGGCCCAGGCTATCGGACCTTCTGCGAGACATGAGACACTCTCCTTCGTTCCAGGCCTGGTGAGAGACTACCGAGACCGCCGTAGCAGTAGTCCTGCGCCAAGGACGAAGTAGACCGCTATTGTTGGCTCAGGAACTTGGGTAAGACGAAACCCGATGTTGCTGCCCGTCCCTTGCGGAAAATGTGACTCGCGGTAATCGACGACAAGTCGGTTGATCCCCTCAGCCGAGTTGGCCCACGCGCCGCCGCGAGTTGCTCGCTCGGGAGACCCATCGACCCAAGCATCTTGCACCCATTCGTCCGCGTTCCCCGTGAAGTCGAAGATGCCGTAGGCGTTCTCGTTGAGGCGGGCCGCAAACATGTTAAACTCAGGGGCAGGGTCGGGCCAGTCCCAGTCCGAACGCAGCCACGTGGTTCCATCGTAGAAACCGACGGGCGTGGTGTCCGGGTCAAAACCCGCCTCGAAGGGGTCGTCGGCGTAGTTCTCCCAGTCAGCGTGCAGGCGGTAACCGTTGGCGTCGAGGTTGTCGATCGTGTCCCGGCCAAAGCCGTATGTGTGGTTGACCTGATTCACCGGGTCCCACGCGGCGGCCTTGTAGAACTCGTTGTACGTGCTGGCCGTCGCCGATTGGTCGTCCATCGGAAGGCGATACCCGGCGTAGTTGTCCACCAGTGCCTGCCGTTCCGAAGTGTTCAGATCACGCGTCTGCCAGTCAGCCGTGCTGATGGTGGCTGGGTGCCAGTCTTCAGCATTGGGACCCTCGGTGTAGGTTCGCTGCCCGGCGCCGAAGCCCCGGTCGAGCGTCAGCCAGTTGGCAAACTTCGCTGCCCCGTACCAGCTTACGTTCGTCGCCGGGTGCGGACTCATGTCCATCCCCTGTTTCACGATGGGGGTGAACCGCTGGCCGAGCGGAGCGGCGAGGTCGTAGTCGATCTGCGCGAACGACGCAGGAGAGGCCCGGAAGATCGTCGCCCCACTCGGGGCGATGCGCACGCGCCCGTCGTCCTGGAAGTACATGTTGCTGCCCTTGCCGGTAGCGCCGCCGTCGAGCTGGGCGTCGTTGAGGAACGCGTCATACTGTCCGTTGGTGATCTCGTACTTGCCCATGTTGAAGTCGTACGCCGGTCCACTCGGCTGCCCGCCGCCAGCCACCGGACGCATGTAGTCCGCCATGGTCGCGCCGGTCCCGTAAACGTCGGGCTGGAACACCGCCGCATCCGCTGATGCACAGACACCCGCGACCACCGCGACCAAGACCCAGTACCGTAGAGCGTTCATGAGCTGACCTCCTTCGCACCCGGTCTCGATTGTACCGACACGCTCTGCGCCCATTCAAGCGGCATCTTCGTAATACCCGCGAGCCAATACGAATGTGGCGTCACCCCTGCTGGGTGACGAACCCGTGTTTCCAGCCGCCCTCAAGGGTAACGCCAAATCCATGATGGCCTCCGGGAACGGCAACTGGAACGACCACCCCTTCCACGGTGGACGAACTGATGCCCGGTTCGCGACATCTCGGTCCTCCCGGGCATATAGGCGTCTCCAGCCCTCCTCAGCGGCGTGATCGCTCTGCCGGGCGCTCTTCTCGATCAGGCGCCATGCACTTGGGGTAGAGAAGATCGCCCCGCGTTGCCGGAGACGTAGCCGGAGCGATGTGGAATGAGAACGGAGGGCTCGAAATGAGGTTGCGTGAGTGTACCGAGAATGGGGATTTGCCCGCCACCCTGCCCGCTCAGGGCGTCTCCCTCATGAAGCCCAGGCGGCGTAGCCTGGTTCTGGGGTTGAGTGTGGCCGTTACGTTATCGGTCGGCTGCGGCGGGGATGCCCGGGTCGAGCTGTCTGCGGCTGATTCGATCGATGCTCTGGCTGGCGCCCTGGAGCAGGCGGTTCGCGAGTACCACGGGGAGGTGGTTCTCTCGGACGAGGTTCGCGAGTCTGGGGCCATCACCGCCTTCGTCCGGCGCATTCGGGAGAGCACCGACGATCCCACGGAACAGGATCGCCATGCGGCGGAGTTCACTGCTGCTCTGGCTCGTCTCCGTGACGACCGGGCTGTGGAGTGGTCTCGCTTTGGCGCCACCCTGGACAACCTGGAGACCTTGCGGGAAACGGTCGGGGGCTTGCGCCGTCTGGCGATCGAGAGTCTTACCCTGAGCGACGAAGCTCGTCGCTATGTGCATACCTGGATCGATCGGCTGCGTGCTCAGCGCCGCGTCTCGCCGAACGAGGACTCCACCACCGTCGCTGAAGTAAGGTAGCTTGACTATGTCCGTACCCACCGCAGAACTGGACCGTTTGCTGGCTGCTCTCGATGAGCGGCTCGAGCGTGAGCCTTCCGCCAAAGATGCCATCGATCTCATCCTCGCATCCTCGCCGCGGCGTACCGAGGTGCGTTCCCTGCGCCACGATCCGACCGTGGAGGCGTTTCGTCAGGAGTTGATTGACGGCCTCATCCGCGTGGACACCGCCAACCGGCTGCTGGGGCTGGTGAACACGGTGATTACCGCGGTGCTGACCCGCTGAACCTCGCCATGTCGCAAGGAGACGCGTTCTGCCGACCTACCCGTTCAACCTGAGTCTGGGTGCGGTGGCTACGATGGTCGCCGTAGTTGCTCCGCTGGTGGCGGTGCCCCTCACGGTGGTGATCTTTCACCTCCGCTCCATGCGCGATCAGCAGGCTGCCCGGCAGGACGATCTGGGGCGGCGCCTCGATCTGCTGGACCGTGCCGCAGGCCATCTTCAGCGACACATGATCGAACTCCAGCGCGACTCCACCACCCGAGAGGAGTGGCTGCGCGAGAGCATGTCTGCCCGTCACCGCTTGGATAACCTTTCTGCGGCGGTGACCCGTCTGGAGACCGAAGTGGAGATCGAACTCGGCCGCGTGAACGTCGCCGAGACCTCGCGGGATGGTGACCGTGCGGGCATCGCCGAAGGCGAACGCCGCACGACACCCGCAAACACCAGACCACCGGAGCAAGGCTGATGGCCAACGGACGATCCAGCCGGGAGATCAAGCGGGTACGTAACGAGATTCTCGTGGTCCTGCGGATGCTATACCCCGCCGCATTGCAGGCCGACCAGTTGCTGCGCTCGTTGCTCGCCGTCTTCCCCGCCCTCGAATGGGAACAGTTCCGCCGCGATCTGGCCTATCTGTGTGAGAAGGGCTACCTGCAGCGGGTGGTCCCGGACACTGAGAGCGACGAGCGGCTGACCGCCTGGCGGCGTCGCTGGTTTCGTTTGACCAGCTCGGGGATGGAAGTGGCCGAGAAGTGCGTGGGCGATCCCGCACTGGAGGAGTAGCCCCATGAGCAGCGCACCCGAGAAGGCGGTGAGCACCCGTAAGCGCCGCAGAGCCAGCCGTCGAAAGCGACGTGCGGCTGAAGCGGAGGTGCCCGACGTCTCCGCAGTGGTGGACCACCGGCGGCGGATGAATGCCATCGGCGAGGCTCTGACGGCGCTGTCGGTCGGCGCCGAACCGGCGGAGTCGGATCTGTGGGGTCGAGGGATCTATCTCAAACTGGTGGGCAGACTCTACGATCTGCTCGATTCCGACGATCTCACCCTGGGCGAGTTGGAGGCGATGTCGAAGATGATCTACGACCAGCGCCGAGCCCAAAGCCAGGCCCTCGAGGTCCATCGGCGCCTGCAGGGGAGCGCCGCCGCCGGCGACAATGGCGACGGAGGGTCTGACCCCAGCCCAACCGGCCCGCTCTCACCCCGCCTCGGCCACGTGGTGCAACAGCTATATGGGGTCAGCACAGATGCGGAACCGGAGGCACAGAGTGACACCTAGATGTCACTCTGCCGGCGACAGTACCTTAGGGGCGGTTGGCGGTCGCCTCGAAGCCGACTGCTCAAAAAGGCTGGGGAACCCCGGCGTTGTACAGACCGAGCATGATTCCGGACAGTAAGATGATAATGATGGACCAGATCGCCATCGCAGCTATCTCCCTTTGGCCAGCGCCTCGGGTGGTCTCCGAGGTGGCGCGTGGCGGTGCATCTTGACCAGTGCCGTCGTCCACAGCGGACGGCGCAGGAATCGCCCGGCGACTCCCGCGGATGTTATCAGGGCCTTACCCCCGCACGTCAAGCACCACCTCTCCGGCGCCTCGGTGCCCTGGCGCCGGGGTCTACTCGCACGCGTCTAGGACACAGTTTCCGTTCTGATCATTCTCCCGGCGCAGACAGGGGTTCCGGGTCCGCGGCCCCATGAGGCTGACGCCCGATGCGGTCGGTAATGAGCCGCCGACGGACACAGCAGTCAGGGCGCCGGACGGCAGGACGGATCCCAGCTCCCACCCGTCCGGGACGCTATTGGTGTTGCAGTCGGGGAAGAACTCGAACGGACCCAGGTCAACCATGGCGCGGTAGTCGGGCCGGTCGGCGACTCCGGTATTGCGCGTTTGTGGATCGTCCAGGAATCGGGGGTTGCCGTCGAGGTCGAGCGGGGTCCGCTCGGCGGTGTCGCCGTCGTGGTCCAGGTCAGCCACGTCGTTCGGAACGGCGGTGTTGTCCCCGGCGTCGATCATCGGCGATTCCGCGGAGAGGCGCAGATCGTCATCCGCGGTTCCAGGTAAGCCATCGGTGCCGAAGGCATCGGCGAAGCCCGGTGTGTCGTCGAGGTTGCCCACGCCGTTGGTGGAATAGTCGTCGAGCCCTTCGAGGCAGGAACGGGCAATGGCGAGCAGTCCGCTCCAGGCGGCGGCTTGGGCGTCCTCGAGATCGGCGGAGATGGTGGACTCGTTGCCCCAGAGGATGCAGTTGGTGAGCGCAATACCGCCGTCGAGGCCGAAGCCGAAGGCGCCGGCCCCGTCGTCAATGGCGCGATTGCCGTAGAAAGTGCTGTTGGTGATGTCGGCGTCTCCCCAGGCGCTGTAGACCCCGGCCCCGCTGAAGGCAAGGTTGGCGCCGAAGATGCAATTGGAGATGGAGGCCTGTCCGCGGACTCGGACGGCGCCGCCGAATCCGTAGGCGGGATCGGCGGAGTTCTCGTGGAAGACGCAGTTGCGCAGGGTGAGACCGGCTCGGCCCCAGTACTCGTTGACGTAGAGCCCGCCGCCGTCGTTGGCGGCGACATTTCCGGTGAAGGTGCAGTCAATTAACGTTACATAGCCCTCGTGGTTAGCCAGTCCGCCGCCGTCGTGGCCGGCGCGGTTGTTCTCGAAGGTGCAGTTGATCAGCTTTGGGTGGCCGTAGTAGGTGCAGAGCCCGGCGCCGTCCCACTTGGCGGTGTTGTCGCGGAAGGTGCAGTTGCGGATGGTGGGGGAGGCGAATCCGAGCTGGACCCCGCCGCCTCCGGAGCGTGAGTAGGTCTCGGAGGTGTGCCCGCCGGTGATAGTGAAGCCGTCGAGTACGGCGGAGGCGTCTGACGGCGCATAGGTGTATGTGTACGCGCCATAGAACAGGACGTTGGAGATGACCGGGCCGTTGCTGTCGGCGTCCAGGACGGTCTCTCGGGCGGCGAAATCGCGCAGGTTGGGATCGGGGGCGCCGTAGCCGGCATACCCGCCGAGGAGGGCGACGCCGTTGCACGGCTCGAGATTGGTGGTGAGGTAGTTGCCCTCGGCGACACGCACCTGGGCGATCGAGCCGTCGGCGCAGGCCAGGGGTAGGGCAGTGCTGACGGTGAGGTAGGCCCGCTCCCAGCTCGAGCCGTCATGCGGTCCGGGGGCGTCGGCGTCCACATACATGACCGCGTCGTCAGGAATGGAGTCGCCGTCGGCGTCCGTGCTGGTGCCCGCGGCGATGTCGCACCGGTCGAGGATACCGTTGCGGTTCCAGTCATGCCCGGCGAGTTCGCAGATGTCCTGGATGCCGTTGGTGTCGCAGTCCTGGGTGGACTCGCATTCGTCGGGGGTAGCGTTCTGGTTGCAGTCAGAACTGGTGCCGTCAGCCAGGTCGCAGGCATCGGCGGTGGTGTTTGCGTTGCAGTCTTCCGGGTAGTCGGCGGATTCGTCGGCGCCGATGTCGACGCGACAGTGCTGGACCCGGGCCTGGCCATCGAAATCGAGAGAGGTCAGCGCGGCAGCATCGGTACCGGCGTTGATGCAGGGCGAGTCGGGTAGAAGGTGGACGTCATCGTCGATGGTCCCGGGCAAGTTGTCCGGTCCGTCGGCGTCGATGAAGAGAGGATCATCGCCAAAGTTGCTCTCGCCGCCCCAGACACCACTCCAGCCTTCGATGCAGCAGTTGGTTAGATTGGGGGCGCCGTTACGGGAGAGGAACTGTATCTCTTCGATAGAGAAGTAGCTGTTCCAATCAGCGGTGTTTTTCCAGAAGATGCAGTTGGTCAGGGTGGAGCTGCTGTGCTCGTCCCAGAACGCCCCCGGGGCATCGTCGGCACTGTTGAGGCTGAAGGTGCAGTTAGTGAAGGTTGGGCGGCTGTAGTAGTTGTAGACGGCGCCGGCGCTCCTTTCGGAGTGGTTGCCGCTGAACACGCAGCTCTCGAAGACGGCTTGACTGTGCTCGTTGTGGACGGCGCTGCCCGAGCCTTGCTCACAATGATTCAGAAGAGAGCAGTGACGAATGGTCGGGCTGCCGTTCAGGTTGTAGATCCCTCCTCCGCCGCCGTACCACGACGAGTAGCAGCCCGCAGCACCTTCGCCAACGATAGTGAACCCATCGAGCACTGCCGTGCGGTCGCAACCACTGCCGGTGACCGTATTGTGCACACCCTCATTGGCGAGAACGGTACGGTGGGTAGCGAGATCGCGCAGGTCGGGGTCGGGCGCGCCGTGTCCGGCGTAGCCTCCGAGCAGAGTTACTCCGTTGATGAGTTGATACGTGCTGTATTCGTGGACGACCCCTCCAGTGGGGGCATAGGTACCTGCGGCGACGCGGATCTGGGCGTCAGTACCGTTGGTGTCCACCGCAGCCAGAGCGTCCTGGAGGTCGTGGTAGGCGTCGGGCCAGCTCGTACCGTTGTCGGCGCCGGGGGCGTCGTGGTCGACGTAGAGGATGGTCTGGGCGGCGGCGGAAGAGACGGCAAGGGCGAGGACGACGATCGCCACGAACATCTTGCTCAGGGCGTGCTGAGACATCGGGTTCTTTCTCCATGTGATTGACGGGGATGGCGGCGGTTGCTCTTGGGTGGACCGCTCCCTTACGGTCGCGGCTCGGAAGGCGGGCCGCTTCCTTGCGGGCGCGGGGCGTTGGGTTCGGGAGTAGGTTGTTGCGGTGGTCATGGCAAGAATATCCTCTGGTTGGACGACGCTTCGTTGCGTGATGCGGCGGACTTGTCGGCGTAGTACGGTGTTAGCGCGGCGGGCGTGGGGAGGGTGTCCAGTTGCCACTCGGGCCCGCGGACGGTGATACACTGGCTGCATTGGTAACCGGTCATGCTGCTACTGCATTCGTTCATGGGATAGTTCATCTGGCCCAGGTCGGGAGCTGGGCGGGTGCAGCCCTGCATCTTGACCGTGGCGGAGTGGCCGTCGGCGAAGGTGACGTTGAAGTGGAAGTCCATTCCGTGCCAACCGGGGACGGTGTTGAAGTTGCCCTGGCAACGGTCTGAGTAGTCGCACGCTCCGGTCCAGGAGCCCCACAGCCAGAGAAAGCGCGAGCAGACCTCCTGGTAGGCGATCGTGTGCGCTGGGGCGGAGAGGCGCGAGACGGGCGTGAGGTAGGGGGACTGGCTGCGGAGTCGCTGGCCTGCCAAGCCGCCGACGATCCAGAACACGCTTGCGGAGTAGCTGTTACCGTAATGGTCGTAGGCAGTGAGACCCTCGTCGCGGAACGCGGTTTCGTTCCGACTGGTGTTGGTGGTGGAGGCGTATAGGAATCCGCCGCCAGTGTAACCTGTGTCGCCGGGGCAGCGGTAGATGGACAGATCGAGCTGGGTGTCTTTGATGTAGTTGATGTTCCCCGGGCCAGGGTTGGGCCTGCCGTCAATCGGGTTGTAGTCCACGAACTCGCGTTTGTAGAGGTAGGGGTTCAGCGGTCGGTGGGCGGGGCCACGATACGCAGCGGTGCCGAAGATGGAACTGGCGGGGTTGT
>JAAEQG010000658.1 GCA_024231775.1 bacterium | reverse complement strand
TGATCGGGAATCGGGCAATCGGCACAATCGAACTGGGTTTGGTATGAGTCAGCGGTTCAGGAGTTGTCGACTCGCTTGCCGCGTAGCGGATCGGGTGACTCGGGCTGGGAGTTCCTGACATTGACGTCCCCGCCGGTGATCTGACCCGGCAAGTCGCATCCCGGAACGCTTACGTTGACACCTGAGGAACGAATCGTTCTGATCCAACCGCGTGGGAACCGCGGTCGCAACCGTTTCAGCAAGGGGAGGTCGACCAATGGGCGATGACCGGAAAACAAACCAGAAGGCGGCGAAGAAGCTCGCCAAGGCTGAAACCAAGCAACTGAAGAAGAGCGCCACGCAGTCCGGTTCCAGCTCGCACCCGGAGCTTGGAGTCAGGGGGACGTCTTCGGCGTCGCCCGCCCCATCTTCAGCGACCGGTCAGGTGGACTCGACTCCGGCAGAACGATCCGCTGCGGCGGCTGAGCGGCAGGTTCGGCTTCAGCAGCGGCGGGTCATCCTTTCGGTCGCGGGTGTGCTCATCGCTCTGGCGACCTTGGTGATTTCGCTCAAGGGGGGTTGGCTGCAACGGTCCCCAAGCGAACCGCCGCCACCGGCGGCAGCTTCGCAGCCGAGCTGAGGTGCCTTCTGTTCTTTTCCGCTAATCGTCTCAGCTGAAGTCCGACGATATCTCCATGGGCTGACGCCCACGGCACCGATCGGCCTCCGAGGTGGACGACCGATCATCCAGAGTGATCTATCAGGCGACCGTCAGTTGAAACCGACCGACTCAGTCGATTCCTACGTCTCCGTGAATAGCCCGGTGATCGTCGGCGGGGCGGCGCGCAGCGGGACGACGCTGCTCAGCGTGATTCTCAACAGTCATCCGGAGCTGGTCTGCGGACCGGAATCGGATCTGTTTCGACGCTATCCGCAACTGGAGCGGTTGTCGGTCAACCTACCCACTTGGTTGTGGCATGTCGCCCGCGGCTGGACCGAGCCATTTCGGTCGCTGGCGGCTGACTTCGGCGTGTCACACTGGTGGATTCGACGAACCTGGCTGCACGCGCGAACGCCCGCCGAGTTCATCGACCGGTTCTTCAGCGACTATGCTCGCCGCCATGGGGCGGTGCGCTGGGTGGACAAGACTCCCGCCAATGTCAAGTGCATCGAGTACGTGTTCGCCCACTTTCCCCAGGCCAAGTTTGTGCATCTGATCCGTGATGGACGCGATACGTGTTGCTCGGTCCTGGCGTGGTCGCGACGCTACCATTCCGATCCGCTGGACATCCGCTCAGCCGCCACCACCTGGGCCAACTGGGTGCAGCAGGGTCGAGAGTGGACCGATCATCCGAACTACATCGAGGTGCGCTACGAAGAACTCGTCTCCGCATCCGAAGCCGTGCTCCGCCCGCTGCTTGACTTCCTCGAACTGCCCTGGCGCGACGAAGTGCTGAACTACCATACCAAGGCGCAAACCAACCGCCCCGACCTGGCCCAAGCCCATCTGGAGGGCGTGAGCAAGCCGGTCTTCTCCAGCTCCACCGGACGCTGGCGGAAGGACCTTACGCTCGAGGACCGGCGCGTAGTGGAAGCGGTTGCGGGGGATACCCTGCGCGAGCTCGGCTATGCCACATCGCCGACATGGGTAGAGGAACCCGCCCATCAACTGGTGACCACCTGACTCGCACAAGTTTGCCACTCAGCAGGTTGATCCCACGAGGAACGGCTACACCCGGGACGCGACTGCATCCCATCTGGGGTGGCATGGGCAAACTTGTTTGCCCGTGTTGGACGATTCCACGGGCAGGCTGCTGCTTGCCCATGCCACCCTCGCCAGTTTCTGTCACTTTGTTCGGGATGCACGCCCGGATCGCCGTAGCGGCCGGATGGTCTGTGCTACGCAGTCGGGTATCATGCGCGGATGGATGAATCCGCCGTCGGACAGGTGCTGCGTGAGATGTACGACCGGCTGGCGTCGGCGTATGGCCCGCAGCACTGGTGGCCTGCGCAGACGGCGACCGAGGTGGTGGTCGGGGCGATCCTCACCCAGAACACCGCCTGGACCAACGTCGAACGGGCTATTGCGGTGCTCGAGGACTCCGCATGCCTGACCTGGGAAGCTCTCCGCGAGGTGTCCGAACAGAGCCTGGCCCGGATGATTCGCTCCTCGGGGACCTACCGGATCAAGGCGGCGCGGTTGAAGGCGTTTGTTGGGGTGCTCTGGTCCGCGCATGACGGCCTGCTGGAGTCACTGCTTGGCGGAGAGTTGGAGGCAGCCCGTGCGCGCTTGCTGGCCATCTCCGGGGTGGGGCCGGAGACGGCGGATTCCGTTTTGTTGTACGCTGGCGGTCGACGCACCTTCGTAGTGGATGCGTACACGCGGCGGGTCTTGCGCCGCCATGGGCTGATCGAGGCGAAGACGGGGTACGAGGACATCCGCAAGATGTTCCACGCCGCGCTGGGAGCAGACGTTCAGGTCTTCAACGAGTATCACGCCCTCATGGTGGAGGTGGGCAAGCGACACTGCCGGCCCCAGGCTCGATGCACCGGCTGTCCACTCGCCAGCCTGCCTCACCAGGAGCAGGCATAGCTCTCTCATGCGAGCGCCGGAGAAGGTGATGTTCGGCAGGTGCGCCATCGCTATCAGGGGACGCCGAGGCTCTCCTCCGACCTTGCGTCCTGCTCGGTCAGACACTTACACGCCGGTATGCTTTCGTGGCGCAAGCTTCGCAGCTATACTCAGGCCTGGCGTCGGGGAGAGCTGCGGGGGCTTGGCCTCCGGTTACGCAACGAAGTACATGAATGGAGTCGTGAAATGAGGCTGATCTGTGGATTCGTGATGGTGGGTTTGCTGACCGCGTCGGTCGGTTGTGACGCGGTTGGAGATATTCTCTCCCCCAATTCAGTTACGGTGGAGTTGGTCAACAACGGTGAGTATGAGGTTCAGGCTCGCTTCTACATTGCTGATGACCAGAACGTCTTGGAGTCCATCCTGACGGAGTTCGGAGATGAGATTAACAGCTCGGTCGAGGCGGGGGGGACTTCGACCTTCACTCGTTCCTGTGACGATTTTCAGGCGATCATCCTGGACGACGCCGAGTTGCAGTCACCGCTGATTCAGCCGGACACGGACACCGACGAGGCGTACCGCGACGGTGACGAGTTCGGGTGTGGCGACCGCATCATCTTCACCTTTGACCATTCCGACCTTCTTATCGACTTCGGCGTAACGGTTCGAGTCGAGTAGCCCCGGTCCGAAGAACATCCTGCTGCATGGTCCGCTCGAAGCCAAGCCGATGCGCCCGTTGGCCTGGGGCGCGTGCTGCTTGCGCTGTCTCTTTACATTGTCCGTTCTTCCTTTGTGTCGGCGCGGCGATTCGCCTGGTGTCTTTACTCTGCGCTATCGGTTCTCGTAACATGGACTTCCGTGCAGTCCGGTTTCGATCATGATCGACCCGGGGCTAGGCTGTGCAGGTTCAGAGGCTTACCTGTTTGGGGACGGGGCCAGGAGTGCGGATTGATGAACACCAGCGTGTATCGAGTGCGTATCGGATTGGCTGCGGTGCTCTGCTTCTTTGGGATGGCTGCCGTGGGCATTGCCGCTGCGGCCCCCCCGGCCGAGATGCGCCTACCAGCGGATGACGTTAGACCAGTGCTGGGTTGTGGTAAGGCGCATGCTATGGCCTTGCGCCACGCAGACGAACACATGCGTGAGGGTTGGCGTGCTGAATACCAGGCCATGCTCGCCAAGGGTCTGCGCGAGGCCTTCGAGGACACCGATCTGCTGTCCTGCGACCTCGAGCTGGAGATCATCCCCAGCCTTTATGACAATCTCTCCGGCGTCAACGTCATGACCATCGAGAGCAAGGTGGACGGACTGACCCAGTTCACCTTCCGGCTGCACGATCAATACACCATCAGCAGCATCCTGATCGGGGGGGCTACGCCGGTCAGCTTCACGACGCCCAGCTACACGACGCGGGTGGTCACCCTGGACCGGGTCTACGACGAAGGCGAGGTGTTCACGCTGACGGTCACCTATGCAGGCCATGCTGATTCCGGCGGCTACGGGTCGATCGAGTTCACCACGCACAGCGGCACGGATATCGTTTTCACCCTCAGCGAGCCGTACCTCTCCTACACTTGGTGGCCGGTCAAGGACGGTGACCATGGTGAGCCCGGCGACAACAGCGACAAGTTCCTTGCGGATGTCGCGGTGATCTCCCCCGATTGGATGGTGACCGCTTCCAACGGGGTTCTCCAGGGGATAGACACTCTGTCAGGTAGCCGTCATCGCTATCGCTGGTCGAGCTCCTACCCGATCTGCCCCTACCTGGTTTGCTTCTCGTCTACCAACTACGAGACCTGGTCGCAGACCTACGTTCCGCTGGCGGGCGGAACCATGCCGGTAGACTTCTACATCTACCCGGAGCACAACAGCGCGGGAAACCGGGCTGCCTGGAACAAGGCGGTGGACATGCTGTACACAATGCGCGATCTCTTCGGCGAGTACCCGTTCGTGGATGAGAAGTACGGGATATACGAGTGCGAGTTCGGGGGCGGGATGGAGCACCAGACCTTCACCGCTCAGGGGGGGTTCTCCGAGTCTCTCACGGCACACGAGCTGGCCCATCAGTGGTGGGGCGACATGGTCACCTGCAAGACCTGGAACCACATCTGGCTGAACGAGGGCTTCGCCAGCTACACCGAGGCGCTGTGGGCGGAGTTCAAGCCCGGAAGCAGCGGACTGCCCGCCCTCAAGAGCACCATGTCTCCCAAGAAGTACACCGGAAGCGGAAGTGTTTATGTGACCAACGGTGAGCTGAACAGCATGTCTTCGATCTTCGACTGGTACACGACCTACAACAAGGCCGCCTGGGTCGTGCATATGCTCCGCCACGTACTCGGCGATGCCAGCTTCTTCGACGCCTTGGCTGCCTACCGGACTGCCTTCGAATTCAGCGCCGCCACCACCGAGGATCTCCAGGCGGTTTGCGAAGGTTTCTACCCCGGCGGCGATCTGGGCTGGTTCTTCCAGGAATGGGTCTACGGCCAGCGGACTCCCGCCTACCGCCACGGTTGGCAGAACGCCAACGTCAACGGACAGGACTACCTGCTGCTCTACATCGATCAGTACCAGTCCGCCTCCTATCAGAGATTCACCATGCCCATCGACATTGTGGTGGACGGTACCACCTACGTCGTGTTCAACGACAACGACCCCGAGCACTTCGTGATTCCCCTGCCCGCGCCAGCCGGTTCGGTGCAGCTCGACCCCGATGAGTGGATTCTTACCAGCAGCCGCTCCACGACAAGCTACGTCGCCGGTCCGCCGACGGTGGTCGAGACCGCGCCGGCTCCGGGAGCTACTCATGAGCTGGCTGACGCGGTGGACGAAGTGGCGATCATTTTCCACACGGACGTGAACACCGTGTCAGGGAACTATACGCTAGTGGGTGACAGCGGTGGGTCGCAGACGGTTGCGTTCGCTTACGACAGCGGGACCAGCACTACCACGCTCACCGCCTCCGGGACGCTGGCGCCGGACACGTACACGCTAACCGTGGACGATGCCCTGACCGCCGCCGATAGCGGCAACCTGCTCGATGGCGACGTCATCGACGCGCTCGCTCTGGATTCACTTCCTTCCGGTGACGGCGTTGAAGGTGGAGACGCAGTGATAAAGTTCACCATCATCTGCGCATTCGGCGACGCCGACTGCGACAG
>JAAEQG010000657.1 GCA_024231775.1 bacterium | reverse complement strand
TCTGTGGGTCCGTAGCCTTTCGCTGTACCGATCATCGGAAAACACCGACATCGGCTATGCCTCAATGGGCGTAGGCTCTCAATCTACAGCTGAACTCGTTATGCAGCACGGGTCAGATATTCTTGGAGGTCTGCAATGAAACGTGACCCGCCTGTTAATCGTGGTCCGTACCGGATTGCCGGATGTTCGACGTCCGGTCCTTCCCGAGGATACCAGAACGCCCCCCCGCGCTGAAAGATCACAGTCAGGAAACTCGTCGCGTCCGAGAATCCGGCTGCATCGACATGCGGTGTGCGCTACATTATCAGACTGGGGATGACGGTGATTGGGTGGCGCTACCGGCGCCGACGGTCAGCACTTTCGTGATACACCAACACCGGCGCATGATCAGTGAACACATCGGACCGACTGTGCCCGATACCCCGGTGCTGGGCCGGGCTGGCTCAAGCGCGAGAGCCAACCGGAATGCGTACGACGCGGTCCAGTGCGCCCCTAGAGCAGGTTCATTCCACGTGTAGCGGGTTTGGCGATCCGTGGCTCTTGCCCTCGATGAGGCGAATCGACAAGCGCTCCTCATTCTCCCACCGCTGACGGACGAGGCACCTGGGGCCAAGCGAACCCACGCCGCAACCCCCAGCCCCCGAAGCTCCAGTCCACGCCCCCCTCCGCTCCAGCTCCCAGCCCCCGAAGGGGGCGCAAGAATACAGCCCAGGGTGAGCGAAGCGAGCCCTGGGTGATCGAGCAATCCAGAGCAGAGCCCCCGTAGGGGGTGAAGGAAGGTTTCGGCATTCCCCGAAGCGATGAGGCATCCGTGGGCGACACTCTCGTCACGCCGGTTACAAGCTACGGAACGACTGAAACCGCTCTAACCCGGACTATTCATGCCCCCGGAGGTTGGCGAGTACGGTCAATGACTCAACGGAAGTGGATTGAACGCAGAGACGCTGAGGACGCAGAGAAGATGGAGAATGGAGAGGAAAAACCCAGATGCGACTGCATCCGCCCTGTCAAGAGGTGCCCCGGCGTGATCCGGTCGTAATCTATTGCCGAACAACACTCTGCGCTCTCTGAGTCTCTGCGTTCATGAATGATCCGGGCTAGCCTCTTGCGGAACAAGACTCGACGCCGATCCCCTTGCTCCGCCTTTTCTCTCCGCGGGATCACCGCTGGGGATTGTTCAGAGGCTGCTTGGAGAGAAAAAGTGCGCGGTGCTGATCGATGCCGGCGGCGTCATCGTAAAGCCCGTTGACCCTGGCAGCCGTAGCGGCGCGGGCGGCGACCCCCGCGGCCTCTTCAAACCGGCCGGCGGCGGCGAGGGCGGCGGCCTGGGTGTCCAGGTACACCGGATTCGGGTCCGTCCTGCCGTGGACCAGACGCGTCGCCAGAACCAGCCCGCGCTGAGGATCACGGAGCACGGGGTCCGGACAGGTGGAGAGCAGCCAGGCGAGTTCATTGGTCAGCTCGTCAGAGTCCGCCCACCGCGGCGCATCCTCCAACGCCGCGATCGCCGTCCCGCAAGTACCCTCCTGAATCAGCGCCCGGGCCAGGGCAACGTGATGGGAGGGCTTGTTCCTTTCCAGGTGAACTGCCTTGCGCAGATGGTGAATGGCCTCGTCCTGCTTTCCCGCAGCTGTGAGAAGCGTTCCCAAGGCTGCATGTGGAACGGCATAGCCTGGCTCGATCTCCACGGCCCGGCATAATTGGTCGAGCGCTCCGGCAATGTCCCCCGTTCCCTGCAACGTGGAAGCGTATACCGTTCGTGCCTCCACGAGATCACGGTCGAGTTCGACTGCCTGCCTGGCGTAGGTCAGCGCCTCGACTGCCCTCCCCTGCCGGCTGAGCAAGAAACTCAAACCCGCATGGATCTCCGCGGAATCCGGGGCATGGTCCAGAGCGGTCCGCCACGCCCGCTCTGCCTCCGCAACCCGGCCTTCAATCATCAAACGACCGCCCAGGTTGTGGTAGAGTTGGGCCTTGAAGTCGATCGCGTCGGTGGGCGCGCCAACCGGAAGGTTCACCCCAACTCCCAACGCAAGCAGCCCGGCGACGGATACCCCAGCCCTTCGGTATCGCCCGGCGGCCAGTTGTACACTCAACCACGCTACGCCGTGCGCCGCGAACAGCGCCAACACCGGGACAACGGGCAGCCGATAGCGACTGGCGTTGAAGAACAGAATCACCGAGACAACGCACGCCCCAACGTACCCTGCAAGCACCCAGCGCCGCGGGCAGGCTGGACAGCCGACCACGATCCCCAAGATGGCCAGAGGCAGCAATACGCCAAACGGAAACCCGAAGCCGCCGATCCGCCAAGTCAGCGCACTCATGACCCCGGAGAACTGGCGATGCGTGTAGATGTCGAAGTTGCGCGGAATCTCCCGAGCGGAGAGGTAGAGGCGGGTTTTGCGCAACAAACCGGCGACGAAGTCCACGGGATTCTCGCGGGCGTACTTCGCAACCAGGCCGGAGAAGTATGCCTCCTTCTCCGCGGCGGATACCGTCCCCTGGGCGTGCGGACGACGCATCAGCCGCTCCCAGCCGAAGCCCGGGCGAATGGCGATGGTCTGCTCGGCGTCCGGGTTGTTCCCGATGAAGAGATTGACTCCGCCCAGCGTGGTGATGGGGATGAACTCGCCGCAGGCCCGCAAGTTCCGCACGGTCACCGGGACAATGGGGGCGACACTTCCAACCAGGAGGCAGAGCACCGCAGCCAACCCGGGTTTCCACCGCCGAGTCCGGAGCATGGTCGCCAACGACGAAACGAGTAGAACGAGCAGGAAGAAAGGCGCTATGCTCGGTCGGGTCAGGGCGGAGACCCCGGTGGCTAGCCCCACCAACATCCAGTTGTACCAGACCGGCTTTGATAAGGCCCGCGTCGTCAACAGCAGCACGACCAAGTAGCTGAACACAACAAGGCTGGAGGCAAGCAGACGCTCGTCAAAGAACACCATAGGGCCGTATACCGCGACGATGGCTCCGGCAGCCAGCCCCACCCGGCGGCTGAACAGCCGCATGCCCAGCAGACAGGTCAGAACGCAGCTCGCCCCCCCCAGCAGGGCTTGGAGGGTGAGCGCGATGCGAATCGGCGAGTCGCACAGGCGATAGACTACCGAAAGAAGCTGCGGATAGAGGGGTGGACGGCTGTAGGCTCCGGGCCAGGGGTTCCCGTCCTCCGCCAGTGCCCGCGCGTACGAATCGTACTCCGAAGCGTCTATGGTGGGATGATAGAAGGTCGGATCCTGGTCAGCGGCTTCGAGGTAGGCCAAGCGGGTGACTACCGCCAACAAGCCGATGAAAAGCACCCAACGGTCCAGACGGGAGTACCAAGGGCCGCGCGATGACATTGGGGGGGATTCTAAGGATGCGCCGTCTGCCCATCAAGAGTCCATGCGTTCAACCCCGGCCTGGGCGGGCTGGGACCTGGTCCCCTTTCGCGCCGGCACGAGGCTGTTCCTGAACGACGGTGGCCGGAAGAGGCGTCTATTGCCCATCCCGGCCACCTGTCGTGTTGCGGAGGACTGCTAAGAGTTCCTCATGATGAGTCCGGTCGAACCGTCTATCCAATCGGCTGGATACCCGGCAGGGAAGCCTGTCCACCACCTGCCTGGGCTCCTGTCTCCCGAGAAGATGCGGGGAATCGCATCCGCGTCACTCATTCCGTACGTGTTTCCTCCGCCTCATTCTGGGCGGATTCGTATAGCGCCAAGGCTTTCTTGACGTCCGAACGGTCGCCGCCCTGGAGAGTGAGGGCTTTGCGCTGCCACTTGATCGCCTGATCGACATTGCCCGCATCGAAATTCGCCCGAGCCAGCGTATCCAGGATTGCCCAATCACCGTGGCCGGTCAGCTCACACGCCCGTTCGGCCAGTTCCAGAGCCAGGTCGTTGTACCCGCCGCCGTACTGGTCATCGGTAAGCAGGCCCCAGGCCAAGTTGTTGAGCGCATGACCGCTGTCGGTCATCTTCATGTAGGCCCGGGCGCAAGACACAGCTGCGTTGTGGTCCTTCTTGCCGGTCGCCAGGATGTCGAAGCGCTTGTGCATAAGCCCGAGGTTTCCCGGTTCTTCGGCGACTGCGGCATCGAGCGCCACCAGCGCTTCGTCCCACTTGTGGGCTTTCTTGGCCTTGCGAATCTCCTTGGCAAGCTGATCGCGCCGCTGTTCCTGCTGTAGCATTTGAGCGACGAAGTCGCCAACGTCGGGCAACCCGGTTGCGGACGCCGACAGGCGAAACTGCTCTTCGGATTCATCGGTCAGCACCGAGGCGACCATGTCGGTCAGCATAGCCATGACTGGTTCGGCTTCGTCGAGTTCGTGCTCATTCATGAACCGCTTGCCGATCTCGAAGCAGCGCCCCGGGTGGACGAAGATCGCCTTGCTGGTGTTCTCGGTGATGCGCTCGAGGCTGGCGGCGAACGCGGGGTCGTCCAGAATCGATGCTCCGCCTGCCGCCGCGGATACTGCCCTGGACATAGCCTGGCGCGTGGCGGCGATGACCACTTTGTCCTTCACGGTGGCGAAGAGAATCTTCACCCCGTCAGGGAACTTATAGGTATGCACGTCGGCGCCTCCGATGGGCTCGACCTTGCCGTCCGTGGTCGGCGCCCCGGCAGCCATACTGGCAATCCCGAGAATCTGCGTCCACAACGCCTGCGATTTATCAGGATCGTTCACGCGAATTACAGCCGCGAGGTCCGGAACCGGCCCCACCGAGGGAACTCCGTCGCCAGCCGGCGGCAATGCGTAGACGGCAAAGTCCACGATGTTGGCGAAGAGCTCGCGGCCGAAGTCGAGCCCGGTGATCGGCGGAGCGTTTCGGGCGGTTCCGGCGGGGTGGGCAGCACCAGCAGGCGCCTCGCCGAGTGCCGCAGCCAAGAACCCCGCCGTGCCCTGGGGAATACAGCGCAGCGTGTCGCGGGTGATCGGCGGCGTGCGCATGAGGTTGTAGACCATGTTGTGGTGGCCGGCATCGAGCCCCACCGCCATGTCCAGGAACAAGCCGTAGTTGCCGACCCCCGCCTTTCCAGCGATCCAGCTCAGGCTATTGAGGTCCACCACGGCGTTGGCCATCGCCAGGTCACGCGACGCGGGAGCGAGGGCGGTGACCATGGGCATGATCGGTTCGGCGTTGACGCAGAAGAAGAGCGCCGCGTCATCGCGATTGGCGAGAACGTCTGCCATCGCTTCACTGGTGGCGAACGACTTATCCGACTTACCCTCCAAGCGTCTCAGCAGCCCGACGATCTGCGGACGCTGCGGACTCACCACTACCAGACGCGAGGTCAAACACACGAAGGCTTGATCCTCGACCAGGAAAGTAGGGTGCCCCTGGATGGGTTTGACCGCTTCTGCCGCAGCGGGCAGTGCGGTCTCGATGATTCCACGAATGGTGTCAATGTTGCCCGGGTGGAACACCGCCACCCCCATGGGCATCTGAGTCGTAAGGTCGAATCCGGTGATGGCAACGGCTGCCCCCCGAATCCCCATCAGTTCATCGATGAGCATGGGGCTGACCGATACATGCCGCCCGTCACCCGCCGCAAGACCGCCATTCGGACCACCCAGCAGACCGAGCATGCTCAGCAGATCGCCGAACTGCTCCCCAGGATTATTGAGCTCGAGATAGACCCACGTATCGGGTGGCATCAACCGGGCGAAGTCGCGACAGGCGCTCTCCTCTCGACAGGATGCCAGCCCCCGGCGGGCCTGGGACTCGAGCGTCGGAGTCAGACCGCCATCGCTGAGCGCCTTGGCGTAGAGCTGCCCGGCGGCGTCCACGTCTCCCAGTTCTTGCTCGAGGTAGTAGGCTTTGTAGAGCGCAGTCTCGCCGGGCCCGGCGTATACGGTTCCAGCAGCCAGGGCCAGGCTCAACCCGACCGCAACCAAAGTGGGCTTCCACAACGACGTTGGCAACATGACAGTCCTCCTGCCGACTGGTTTGGGGTGACCTCGCGGAACGACTGCCGGCCGGGTGGTGGCAACACAACCACCCCCGGTCGTCTTCCGGCAGCGTCCCACAGGGAGGGATTCGTACCTCGAACACAGATATTCCAGAGTCTAAGGCCCCCACCGAAACGCCCGCGCCGATCGGCAGGGGTATCCACTCGGTCAGGACAACCTCGGCGCGAAGAGGTTAGTTGTCTGCGTGGAGGCGTCTTGCCCTGGAGGAGCAGCGGCAGCGAGGGAGCGATGGGGATCCCCCCCCCCTATCAGCCGGCGCAACCCCCTCCGGGACGCTGGTGCTGGATGCTGAGCTCAACCATACTGGCGGACAACTTCCGACAATCGATCTTGGAGGTGTTGGTTCCACCGCCCGCAGGCAGCGACTACTTGACCTGGAGGGTCGCTCCGGCTTCCACGCCGACGGCAAACGCCTTGAGGTTGGCGTCCACGACCTCCTGCCCCTTGCGGGCAAAAGTCTCTTGCAGGACATTCCTGATGGTTGCGGCTTTGATGAGGCCTCTGAAAGCGTTGTAGGCCCCGACGATCACGACGTTGGCAGAGCGGTCGGTGGCGACCGAGCGGGCCAAGTCATTGGCCTGAATGCGCACGATCTCGACATCTTCCCTGGGGTCCTCGATCTGCACCAGGGAGGTGTTGACCAGCAGAGTGCCGCCCGGTTTGACCGTGGGCTGGAACTTCTCGTACGAGGGCTGATTCATCACGATCGCGGTGTCAAACTGGCTGACGATGGGCGAGCCGATCTCGTCGTCGGAGTAGACCACCTGGCAGTTGGCGGTTCCCCCGCGCATTTCCGGTCCGTAGGATGGAAACCACGTGGCATAGAGGCTGTCATCCATGGCGGACTTGGCGACAAGCTGTCCCGCCAGCAGGATTCCCTGACCTCCGAATCCGGCGAACAACACTTCTTCGATCATGATTCTCGCACTCCTGCAGCCGTCGCGTGGCGAACGGAGCCTGGTCGGTCGGTGGTCGGAGCTTGGTCTCGGAAACGCCTACGCCTGTCTTTCTTGGTCCGCTCCCTCACGGTCGCGGCTCGTCCGGCCTTTTTCGCTCCCTTACGATCGCGCTCAGCGGTCGTTTGGGTTTGCGGCTCTCAACAGAACCTGCCTCCGTTACTTCTTCCCGACTCGGTCGATGTACTCGCCGGGCGGAAAGACCTTCACCACGTTCTCATCCACATGCTGCAACGCCAACTTCGGATCCATCCCCCACTGCACCGGGCAGACACACAGAGCTTCGATCATCGAGAAGCCCAGACCGTCGA
>JAAEQG010000656.1 GCA_024231775.1 bacterium | reverse complement strand
TTGAGGTCGGCTGTCCCTTGGCGTAGTATGGGCGGGAACCATTTGGATAGGCTTGTTTGAGGGACGGAGATGAACCGGATCAGGCGACATTTTGCGGATTATCTGGAGCGCGGGCCCTGGTCTTTCTGCTGGCGGATCGGCCTGGAGTCTACGGTGGTCAGTCTGGTGATCGCCACCGTGCTCGTCTGGCTCCTGGGGACGAGCGAGCGCGAGTTCATGAAGTTCTCGATCCCCCAGGTCTTCGCTCTATTGCTCCTGGTCGCTCCGCCTCTCGAAACGCTCATCTTTCAAGCACTGCCCATCTTCATCGTCCGTTGGCGTAAGGGCTCACTGCGCACCCAGATCCTGGTCTCGACCCTTATCTTCGCGGCCGCCCATTTTCCCGAAGGGATCGCGGTGGGCGTCTCGGCCGGGGTCATCGGCGGACTCTACTTCGCCTTCGCCTACGCCCACTGGCGCCGCCACGCCCGCTGGCGCGCGTTCTGGGTCACAACCCTCGTCCACGCCATCCACAACGGGATCGCGTT
>JAAEQG010000655.1 GCA_024231775.1 bacterium | reverse complement strand
TTCCACATCTCCCACGCCCAGCCGACGATCTTGAGCAAGGTGCAATAGGAGACGCCCACCCGAATCGTTGCGATTGGCCTCATGGTTCGCGCCTGAGGCCGATCGCGTCAGGTCTTGAGACGCAGTTCCATCTTGATGTTGGCGCGTTCGTTGTGGTGGTCGTCTTTGGGAATGACCCGGAATCCCTTTCTGAAGTAGAGGTTGATGGCCGGCGCGAGGCGCGTGTTGGAATAGAGGATGAGTCTGTGGGCGTCGAGGTCTCGCGATCTGTCAATGGCGTGATCCAACAGCGCTGTGCCGATCCCCCGTCTCTGGTGCGGCGATGTCACCGCCATCTTGGCGATCTCGTACACGTACTCGTGGACCCGCATCAGCGCGTAGGTTCCTACGATCTGCTGCCCGGACTGGGCAAAGTAGATCTGGCCGCCTTCGTCGAGGACGTATCTCTGGGGATCCGACAGCACGCGCTCATCCGAGGGCTCCACGACGAAGTCCTTTTCGATCCACTCGCAGTTCAAGCGTTTGAAGTGGTCTTTCAGGGGCTCGGCGTAGCGGATGATCCTGACGTGTTCCTCTTGATGCTGGGCGAGTTGCTGGAGGACCCTGTCTTTCAGCGTTTTCCTCTCGTGCTGTTCTTCGAAGGCTCCCAGTGCGGCCAACAGATCGACACCCGCCTCCTCCATCATCTGCCGGACCGCCTTCTCGATCTCGCGCCACGTGGGTTCCAGGGTATCCACGATCTCCGCTCCCTTACCATTCAGTGCGATCTCGCGCATCCGGTGGTCTTCCGGGGGCCGTTCGACCGTGATCAGGCCGTGCTTCTTCAGTGCATTACACATCTGCGTGACCGCCGGCTGAGAGACCCCCAGGCAGGCGGCGATCTTGCTGGCCGGCAGTTTGCCCTGGCTCTTCAACAGGCGGGTGATCGGCATCAGTAAGGGTTCGAATGCAATCTGCTGGGCGGCATAGATGGCTTTGACGTCGCTGTTCAGCTTGCCCACCAGTCGCTTCATGCGAGAGGCCAGCGCCAAGGCGCCCAGATCTCGGAGGGTGTCCATTGTGAAAACCTCCACCAAGCAGACTCAATGTTGTTATAGTACTTAAGTGCTTAAGTATATGCGGGCTTGTGGTTCATTTCAAGCACTTTCTGGTACGCCATTGGCCGATGGGTGCGTTTCAGGTCTGTGGGTAGACCACTCCCCCGCGCCGGTGCAGACACCTGTCATCTCTGAAAGCGTGCCCTGAGCGAAGCCGAACGGGGCGAAGCCCGCATGGAGAAATCTCCCCCGGGGCCTGTAGGCGCCTTTCGTTCTCAAGGAGATCTCTCCGCTCCGGCCCGCCTTAGGGCAGGCCTCCGGTCGAGATGACAGACCTGGGTGGGCTCCACAGAAATCTACCCACAAACGTGAAGTGTACCCAGCGGTCAGGTTTTTGCGACATAGACCGAGACACCGACTGAGGAAGGCGTTAACATGGGCCTCCGTTGTATTTGGCGCGGGACGCGACCGCGGAGAGTCGGCCCGGGCATTCGAGCAAGGATTGGAAAAGGCGTTAGGATGATGCAATCGCGTGGTTCGAGGTGGGCAGCAGTGATACGTGGCCTGGCTCTCGTCTGGTTCATGGCGGGCGGGGCCCAGGCGGGGCAGTTCGAAGTTGGTCAGCGGTGGGTGTACGAGCACGAGGGGCCCCGGCCCGGGAGTATGGAGCCCAACGCGATCGATGGGCAGCGCATCCGCCAGGTCCTCTCGACGTCGCAGGAGCAGGACCAGCTGCGCTGGGTCGTCGAGGAG
>JAAEQG010000654.1 GCA_024231775.1 bacterium | reverse complement strand
CGCGATAATCCTGGCGCCGGTGATGATCGGGCTGGAATTGACCCTGCGACACATCTTGCGCGCCGCTGCCGTTGTTGACGCTGTCGAGCGCGTCGATCCGGACATCCACTACCACGCGCATCTGCAGATGGTCAAACGCGAGAACGTGGACGGTGCGTGGGTGCGCGGGTTTCGCGGTCGGGTTCCGCAGCGAGACAAGACGACCGGGCTGCGCGTCGTGTGTTTGGGCGGTTCCACCACCTTTGGAACCGGCGTCGAACCGGAGCAGGCCTGGCCGACCCTGTTGGAGAAGACTCTGCGGGCCGAGGGGTTTGACGTCGAGGTAATCAACGCGGGATTCCCGTGGTATGCGACCGCCGATTCGGTGGTCAATTACTCGCTCCTGATGCGCTATTACCATCCTGATGTTGTGGTGGTCATGCACGGTATCAACGACCTCTGCCGCAGTTTTCCGCGGGCCAACGAGCCGCCCCTCGAATGGGACTACGGTTCGTACCAGGGACCGATGCGTTCGGTCTGGGACACGGTGCGACGACGGCGCATGAATCGTGATGATCGCGGCGGCGTGGGCGCCTGGCTGCGGGCGCTGGCGACATACCGCTTCGTCTGTGCAGCTACCGGTATCGACCGCATGTACTACTCCGCGCTGCGCTCCCCCCGGAGGATCCAGCCGCCAGCACCCGACGGCTGGTCGCCCATGCCCTCGCCGATGGCGGGACCCGTCGACTCCGAGCGCGACGTGGGGGTTGAGGCGTTTGGGAGTATCGAACCCTTCGCCGCCCACTTGAACTATCTCGTGGAGCTCTGCCAGCGTGACGGCTGCCGGGTGGTGCTGGGCACCCAAGCCCACATCTACGGTCGACCGCCGGAGCGAGATCAACCGCAACCCAGGCACTTCATCCGTCTGCTGGCGTGTCATCTCCCGGACGGCTCTCTGGCGTCCCCACGCAGCCTCGGGCTGGCCATGGACGCCATCCGCGCCGCTACCGTCGAGGTTGCCGAGCGTCAGCAGCTCCCTCTGGCGGATGTGGACTCCGCCATAGCCTCGAACGCGAATCTGCTGCTGGACGACTTCCATCTGAGCATCGAGGGCAATGCTATCGCCGCCGATGTCTTCGCGGAGCAGTTGCGCCCCATCCTGGACAGTATCCGCTGAATGGCGATCGTACACTTTCTTAAGAAGGCGGACCTACGCTGCGGTAGACCGCTTCCTTACGGGCGCTGCTCGGATTGCTCATCGATTCAGGCTTGGCGCGGCACTTGGGTTCCTAGCGGATGGTCACCCCGCCGTTGCTGGTTTGGACGTTGAGGACCTTGGTGCCCCCGCGCACCGCGCCCTTCAGCGTGGTCTTCTTCACCGAGGCTTTCTCGAGGTTATGGCTGCAGTGGATGCGTCCGTGCGAGGTGGAACAGTCCAGCATCGTCGATGCGGTGTCCCCCAAGGTGATGGAGACGCCACCGTTACTCGTGGTGACTCGACCACCGACCTCACCCTCTGCGTTCAGCCAGACGCTGATCTTCCCGTTGTGGGTTTCGAGGAGGAGATCCGCGGCGGTCGTGACGACTTTGAGGGCCCCGTTGTGGGAGGTTGCTTCCACGGCAGGTCCGGTGGTGCGTGCCTGGATCTCCCCGTTGTGGGTGCTCAGGTTGCATCTTCCCGCAAGGTCCGCCGCGATAATCTGGCCATTGTGCGTCTCCAGTACGCATTCTCCGGCGATAGTGCGGGCCACCAAGCCGCCATTATGACTTTCCGCGGTCAGGGCCATGGTCGCCGGCAGATGCACTTCGAAGGCGACCCGCGCATGCCAGCTATCCTGCTTCGGCGCAGACCACTCCCAGGCGATGCGAACCTGGTCCGCCTCGCGTTGGGCGATGACGGCGATGGCGTCCAGCGCCGCCTGGGCATCAGCCTGGGTAGGACCGCCACCGTTGACCTGCACGTCGACGATCACCTTCCCATCATGATCCTCAACTCCGTCGGCGGTGACGGCTCCGTTGTGCGTGCTGACGTGTACCACGGTCGCGGTCTCAACGGCGACTTCGTGTTGTTCCTGGCGCGTGACCCAAAAGGACGGCGCCTTGGAGCAACCGACTACCGCGCCAGCCAGAACGGACGACAACAGAGATACATAGATCCAACATACCGGTCGTGCGATCATGGTTCTGCTCCTGTGCGCGAGGCTGTGCTACCCGACATCGATCTCTTATACCCGAAGCGCTGCGATAGGCCAACGATCTCGTGCTGCCACCCGAGTAGCGCGCCCAAGACATGTCCGGGGAAGCCACATTCGCGAATAGCGTGGGTTCACTGTCCGGTGGGATTCCACAAACAAGCACGGTTTCACACAAGCGGCGGGTGGCATGGGCAAACTTGTTTGCCCGTGCGTTATCGGCGAGCTGCACGGGTAAGCAGAGCTTACCCATGCCACCCAACGAACCGAGTGGATCACGAGGTTCAAACGTGATGCGTATCACCCATACCACGCAACACCGGTTGCTGACCGTCTGTCGAACCGGCTGGCGGGACTCCACAAACAAGCACAACTATGCACAAGCGGTGACAGCAGAATCTGAGACAATCCGGGTGGTGGTCGTGCGGTGGAACCTGGAGAAGGCGTACTCTCCTTGTGGTACCCAGCGCTTGTCCTTACGATGTTCGCCCATGGAAACCATTCAACTCGAGAGTGTTACGAAACAGTTTGGTGATGTCGTCGCGGTGGATGACCTGAGTCTCGCGGTACCCGAGGGATCGGTATACGGATTCATCGGGCCGAACGGATCGGGCAAGACCACGACGCTGCGCATGATCATGAACATCCTCTATCCGAATGCGGGAGCGATTCGGGTTTTCGGGGAGGCTTTGCACGGTGCGGCGACGGATCGGATCGGTTATCTGCCCGAGGAACGCGGGCTGTACAAGAAGATGAAGGTCCGGGACATCCTGCGGTTCTATGCCGAGTTGAAGGGCCGGGGCGACTACAAGCGCAAAGTCGCGGATTGGCTCGAGCGCCTGGATCTGTCCGGTTGGGCGGACAAGAAGGTCGAGACGCTTTCCAAGGGGATGTCGCAGAAGGTGCAGTTCATCGCCGCGGTAATCGCCGAACCGGACCTGGTCATTCTGGACGAGCCGTTCTCCGGATTGGATCCGGTGAATGCCGAGGTGCTCAAGGATGCAGTTCTGGAGCTTAAGCGTAACGGCGCCACCATCATCTTCTCCACCCACGACATGGGGGTGGCGGAGAAGATGTGCGACTACATCTTCATGATCTTCAAAGGGCACAAGGTGCTGGATGGGACCCTGGCTTCGATTCAGCAGACCTACGGTGCGGATACTCTGCGGGTTTCGTTGGACGGGGACGTGGGGGATCTGATGACCATCCCCGGGGTGAACCGGGTAAACGACTACGGTCCGTTCAAGGAGATCCGCATGGATGGCGGTAGCGACTCGCAAGCCATCCTGGCTGCCCTGATGGAACGGGGAGCGGTGCAGCGGTTCGAGGTAGCCTGTCCGTCATTACGCGACATTTTCGTGCGGATTGCCGGTCCGGAGGCGGAGGAGGTGACCCATGCGTAAGATCCTCGTAGTAGCGATGCGGGAGTATCAGGCGGCGGTGCGGACCAAGGCCTTTGTGGTCATGCTCGTGGCCATGCCGGTGTTGATGTCCGGCGGCGTCGTCATGATGAAGCTCCTCGAGGACCAGGTGGACACCAAGGACAAGGTTGTCGCCGTGCTGGACCACTCGGGAGTGCTGTTCGACAAACTGAAGGCGGCGGCGGATCTCCGGAACGGGGAGGATATCTTCACGGAAGGCGAGCAGGTGGGGCCGCGATACCTGTTCGAGCGGGCGGCGCTTGCCACGGACGACCCGTCGCAGGAGCAGTTGGCGGCAGAGTGCGACAAGATCAGTTCGGGCGATCTGTTCGCCCTGGTGGTCATCGGCGCGGACGTGGAGAAGGTCACCGAGAAGAAGGTCGGCGAGCCGGCAAGCTCGGTCTTTCGCACTGCGGATTCGATTAGCGTGTACTCCGACGCGAACACGTTTGACCCGTTCATTCGGTGGCTGAAGGGGAGAGTGAACAGCGCGATTCACGAACGGCGTTTCGTGGCGGCGAACCTGGCCAAGTCCGAGATCGATCGGGCGACGGCGTACGTACCCGTCGATCCGCTCAAGCCGCTGAGCGTGGACGCGGATACCGGAGAGGTCGTCGGCGGCACGCGCAAGAGCGAAGGGGCTGACATCATTGTGCCCATGGTAACCATGTTTCTGATGTTCATGGTGATCACCATCGGGGCGGCGCCGCTGATCAACAGTGTGCTCGAGGAGAAGATGCAGCGGATCGCCGAGGTGCTGCTGGGTTCGGTGAGTCCCTTCCAGCTGATGGCGGGCAAGCTGGTCGGCATGGTGGGGGTGTCGTTGACCATTCTGACTGTCTACCTTGGGGGGGCGGTGTTCGGGGCGCGCAGCGCGGGCATGGCGGAGCACATCCCGGGCAACCTTGCATTGTTGGTGTTCTGGTTCGTGGTCTTTCAGGCACTGGCGGTGCTGATGTACGGGTCCATGTTCACCGCGATCGGGGCTGCCTGCTCGGACATGAAAGAGGCCCAGAGCATGCTCATGCCGGTGTGGATCATCATCTGCATCCCAATGATGATCTGGTTCGTGATCATTCGCGATCCGAACAGTACGCTGTCGCTGACCCTCTCCTTCGTCCCGGTGACGACGCCGATGGTGATGATGCTGCGCACGGCGGCGTTGCCCAGCATCCCCCTGTGGCAGCCGATCGTCGGCTCGGTGCTGGTCCTGCTGACCACGGTGTTCTGTATCTTCGTCGCCGGGCGGATCTTCCGGGTCGGTTTGCTGATGCAGGGCAAGGGCGCCAAGCTCAGCGACATGGCTCGTTGGGCGCTTCGCGGGTAGGGTGCATAATGCCAAGAGCAGTTTGAGTTTGCCGGTTTGAGTCCTTCGGTTTGCGTTCCGCTCCCTCACGGGCGCAGCCCCGAAAAAACACGAATCGACACGTAATGCGAGACTTGGCATCAATCACTGACCGATCCAGCTTCCAGCCGCGAAGCGGCGACACTTGGGTAGCCAGGGGCGTAAGCCCCTGGAATCCTGCCTGACGAGGCGATGAGCCCTGGAAGGGCGATACTCGCCAGCTGGAGTAGTTTCGCCCCTTTACAGGGGCTGGTGGCCATGCCGCTGCTCATCCCAGGGGCTTGCGCCCCTGGCTACCTCAGTAGCGCCCCCTCCGGGGGCTTAGACTCTTCAGGGGCTTGGAATCTGATTGTCGGTTGCCCCGGAATTCGTCTTCGTACGCTAACTGTCCTCCGCCCCTGCCGGGGCGGGTGCGTTGGGGGGTTCGGTTTCCAGGGGTTCCGCTGCGCTTCACCCCTGGCTATAACCGTGCGCCCCTTTGGGGCGATGCGATCGGCTACAACCCTGCGGTCAGCCGCTTCCTCACGGGCGCGGTTCGGATTCCTTTTCGATTCAGGTGCGACGCGGAGGGCGGCATGGGCAAACTTGTTTGCCCGTGCGTTATCGGCGCGCTGCACGGGTGAGCAGAGCTTACCCATGCCACCCAACAGACCGAATGGATCACGAGGTTGAAACGTAAGACGCGGCACTGGATGCAACCTGTACCGAGACGTCTGCTACTCGACGGTGACGCTCTTGGCCAGGTTGCGCGGTTTGTCGACGTTGCAGCCGCGGGCGATCGCGGCGTGGTAAGCGATCAGTTGCAGGGGGATCACGGTCAGCATCGGCTGGAGCGGCTCCAAAGTGTCGGGTACATAGAGCACGTCTGATGCGAGGTTGGCGATCTGGCTGTCGCCCTCGGTGGCGATGGCGATCACTCGCCCGCCCCGCGCCCGTACCTCTTCGATATTGCTGATGATCTTATTGTACTGCAAGCCCTGGGTGGCGATGACCACCACGGGCATGCCGTCACTGATCAAGGCGATAGGTCCGTGCTTCATCTCCGCAGCGGGAAGACCCTCGGCGTGGATGTAGCTGATCTCCTTGAGCTTGAGCGCCCCTTCGAGAGCGACGGGGTATTGATACCCGCGACCGAGGTAAAGCCAGTTGTCCCGATCCGCGTAGGCTTCGGCGATGGCTTTGGCTTTGGCGTTGTTTTCGAGGGCCTTCTCCATGCGATCGGGGATCTGGGAGAGTGCTTCGAGGAACTCCTGGGTGGCGGACTGGGACAGGTGCTTGCGCCGGCCCACAAACGCCGCGATCATCGCCAGTACGGCGACCTGTCCGGTGAAAGCCTTGGTGCTGGCTACGCCGATCTCCGGACCGACGTGCAGGTAGATTCCCGCATCCGTCTCTCGGGCGATCGATGAGCCGACCACGTTGACCACGCCCAGCGCCAGGGCTCCGCGCTGCCTGGCCTCTCCTAACGCCGCAAGCGTATCGGCAGTCTCGCCGCTCTGGGAGATTGCCACGGTTACGGTTCCGTATTCGATAACCGGGTTGCGATAGCGGAACTCGCTGGCGTATTCGACCTCGGTGGGGATGCGTCCCAGGTCTTCCAGGAGGTATTCCCCGACCAGACCGGCATGCCACGCCGTCCCGCACGCAGTCATGATGAACCGACGAGCCCGGGTCAGCTCGCGGGCAACGTCGGCGAATCCGCCCAGATGCACCTTGCCCTCCGCGAGGTCCACTCGGCCGCGCATGCAGTTGCGCAGGGCTTCGGGCTGCTCGAAGATCTCCTTCTCCATGAAGTGGGTGTGGCCAGCCAGTTCGATCTGGTCCAAGGTCCACTCGACTTCCTGGATTTCCTTGGTGACTGGAACGGCGTCGAGCGTGGTGGTATGCAAGCTGTCGGCGCTGATTACGGCCATCTCGTTATCACTGAGGTAGACCACCTGGGAAGTGTGTGCCAGGATCGCGGAGGCGTCGGAGGCGACCAGGTATTCGTCCTGGCCGACGCCGATGAGCAGGGGGCTTCCGCGGCGCGCGGCGACGATGGTCCCCGGTTCGTCGGCGCAGACCACCGCAATCCCAAACGTGCCATGCACGTCGCGCAAGGCCTCGCGGACCGCCTCTTCCAGGTTGCCTCGATAGAGATGCCCGATCAGTTGGGCGAGCACCTCGGTGTCGGTATCGCTGACGAAGGGAACTTCCTTCTGCTGGAGGTACTTCTTGAGGGCGGTGTAGTTCTCGATGATCCCGTTATGGACCAGAGCGATTCGGTGGCTGGCGTCACCGTGCGGGTGGGCGTTGATCTCGGTGGGAGCCCCATGGGTGGCCCATCGGGTGTGGGCGATTCCCGTGGTGGCTGTGGAGCCATCCACGTCGAGTTGCTGCTCCAGGACGGAGATCCGCCCGGCTGACTTGGTGATGCTCAGCCGGTTCTGCTCCATCATGGCCACGCCGGCCGAGTCATACCCGCGGTACTCCAGCCGTTTGAGACCTTCCACCAGCAGCGGCAATGCCTGCCGCTGCCCAACATATCCCACGATTCCGCACATTGGCAGCTTTCCTCCGTAGGGGACGCGATGGTAGGATTATCGGCATAACGGGCTGGGCACACAATGCGGCGCCGCCCGGGATAAGACGCCGACCGTGCCAATACGGTTCGTTTCTGCCGCATAGGGAGCCTGTCTTCCACGGAGAAGAGCCTCGCGGGGGCTCTGGCGGCGGGGGGGGCCTGCGGTTGCGGAGGCAGGTGGGGAGGCCATGGATCTGTTCGCCGAGCAGAAACGAGCCAACCGGGAGCGGGTCCAACCGCTCGCCGTGCG
>JAAEQG010000653.1 GCA_024231775.1 bacterium | reverse complement strand
TGAGTTCCGCCAAAACGTCGCATCGAACCAGACCGGTGCAGGTTGGGCTATCTATCTCAGTGGTGAAGAAAATGCTGTTGTGGAGGACAACGTACTGGACGGGTCTTACCGGGGGCTGTGGGTGAGATCCTCTACTTTAAGCGGGCCAACGGTGCCGGATAGCAATTCGTTTTCTGACATCTGGGGAGTGGCGCTGCAGCTCGAAGACTGTGCGGACATGGTGTTGGACCTTGATCTTCCGGGCGGCCACGGGACAGCGCTGGGGCTCCGCTCCTGTACGAACATCACGGTGCAGGGCCTCGATCTCTCAGGCGATCCGGCAAGTCCCGGCGGCACCGGAATCAAGCTCGAGAACACGAGCGGCTCGGCGATAATTGGCAACAACCTCAGTAACCGAACATGGGGAATCAGAACCTACTCGGGCATCGGCAATGAGTTTCGGGGCAACAACGTATCGAACCAGGCCGGTTCAGGTTGGGCTATCTATCTCAGTGGCGAAGAAAATGCTGTTGCGGAGGACAACGTACTGGACGGGTCTCGTGGCGGGCTGTGGCTAAAATCATCCACCCTGAACGTGCCAACGGTTCCGGCCAGCAACTCGTTTGCTGGCATCTATGGCGTAGCGCTGCGGCTCGAAGACTGCACGGCTATCACGGTGCAAGGCCTGGATCTCTCGGGCGATCCGGCCAGCCCCGGTGGCAACGGTATCGACTTGGTGAATACCAGCAACTCGTCAATCATCGGCAACGATGTCAGCTATCGATCAAAAGGAATCAACGCCTCAAGCAGCGAGAACAATGAGTTCTGGGGGAACACCGTAGCCAGCTGTCTCACTCGCGGGATCGTTCTCACGGACTGTCCCGGCACCAGGGTCTACCGCAACAACATCTACGGCAACGGAGGCTGGCCCGTTTCGTCGAATACCGCGATCGAGCTGTCCTACCAGAACGAGGGCAATTTTTGGGGTCGGAGCTGCCCGGATGTTCTCTTTGTCGCTGGCGTCGACACCGACAGTCTGGACGTGGTCGACTCATATCCCTACGGCGTCGAGGATGCCTGGCTCTACGGGATCGACCCGGGCTGCGGTCCGACCTCCCCGAACCTGACCATCCCGACTGGGGTTGTCGCAGTTGGCGGCGTTCAGGTCGCCGTGCCTGTCGCGCTCACCTCCGTAGGTCTCGACCTGGCCGGAACCGCGTTCTCGATCGACTACGATCAGGATTGTCTCTCCTTTGATGCCACCGATGCCAATGGAGACGGGATCCCCGATTCCCTCCAGGTGCTAACTACCCCCGAATTCACCGTCATGGTCATCTCCAATCCGGACGACCTTGACGGCGAGATAGACATCTCGATCGCGGACCTCGGACCGCCAGTCGCCACCCTGGGCGACGGCCCACTCGTGGCCGTGACCCTTGCTGCCACCTGTACGCCGTCTCCAGGCTCCACCCTTATTGCACCTGTCGGCTTCTCCTCCGAACCCGTCGCCTCGTTCAGCGACGTTGCGGCGCAGAACATACCAGGTACCACGACCAATGGTTCCGTCGTGATCTACCCCGGGTTGCGCGGCGACTGTAACGGCGACGGTTCGGTGGCGGTGGCTGACTTGGTTGCGGTCGGTTACGAAATCTTTGACGGCGACGGCAACTTCTGGCTCGACGTTCCGGGCGGCACCTTTCCCGGCTTCCCGGCGGGCTGCGATAGCAACGGCGATACCGCGGTCGAAGAATCTGCAGTCGACGCCGGGGACGTTTCCTGCATCAACCGCCTGATCTTCGATCTCGGCTGCGGTGGAACCACACCTGAGTTCCTGTACCCGCCACCGGAGCTGTCCCTGGATGGCGAGCTGGCCGCGCTCCCCGGAGTCTCGCTGTCGATTCCTGTGGACTTTCAGTCTCAGGGAAACCAGATCAACAGTCTTGCCTTTTCCATCGACATCGACCCGGCTCGCCTGCAGTTTGATCCGAGCGACAACGACGGTGACGGCGTGCCTGATGCAGTGTACTTTCCCGGCGGGCTTCCTCCGCTCGCCACGATTACCGTCGACCTTGGCGATGGCGACGGCGAGATCGACTTTCTTCTCGGCAATTTGGGAGGCACGCTCGGCGACGGCCTGCTGTTCGAGATCGAATTCCAGGCCGTTGTTGCCGGAGTTGCGGCGCAGGGGATTGGTTTCTCCCGGCACCCGGCAGCCTCCTTTGGCAACACTGTGGGCCTCAGCGTCGAGGGTCGGGCAACAGTGACAGGGGTTGATCTCTTTGCCGATGGCTTCGAATCCGGAATCCTCGGAGCCTGGTCGAGTTCACAGCCCTAACTGGCGATCACCGGGTAGCTGGCCTCAGCGTGAGCCATTTACAGCTGAGCCCGGGCCCGGTAGCTCACTGGAGATGAGGATGGAGGGGCAGGGGACAACGGGATCGCGCAGGAGCTCGGACCTATTTCTACGCGATCCCTATCCTCTGCCCCTTGCTCCACCTTGGCTATGGAGCATTGGCACATGCTGATCGTCGGATCCGAAGAGGCCCGAGTCGGCATCCACCTCGGCGAGGTCCGGGTGGGCGGGGAGATGAATTGTGGCAGGCCCTCCGCGTTTTGGTTCTTCTGCAACTGCTCCGCTCGAAAAAGGAATCTGCAGGTGCGCGACTACCTGGCCGGCGCCATGCTGAACACCTTGCTGGACTATCGCTACCACCTCTTCCCGCTCGGCGGGGACCCGCCTTGGGGCGCGGGTCCAAGTGTGCCTTACAACACCATGACCAACAACCAGGAGGTCGGAGTCGACGCGATCGACGTCGTGCAAACCGACGGCAGACACATCTACATGGCCCACCCCTCTGAGTTCAAGATCATCAAGGCGTGGCCAACCCAAGATAGCGAGCTCATCGCCACGGTCGAGGTCGGCGAAAGAGCCGAGGGGCTGTTGCTCGAAGGCAACAGAGCCCTGGTGTTC
>JAAEQG010000652.1 GCA_024231775.1 bacterium | reverse complement strand
GTGGAGTCCTCCTGCTACACCACCGCCAACATGGCATTCGACATCCGGTACTATAGCTGCTGCGACGACACCCAGTACAGCACAACCCGGAACATGTCGCTGGTCGCGGAGTTTCCCGATCTGGCCATCACCAAAACCCCGGTCTCCAGCGCGCCGGGCTGCACCAATGATCAGACCTGGGAAATCACGGTCACCAACAACGGCGACGGACAGGCCCAGATCGTGAACATCGCGGATTCGCCGGGCGACTGGATCGATGTCCGAACCAGCGAGGCGGGCGATCCAGTCCTCCTGCCTGGCGGGGGCTATGGCTGGGAGATTATGAATCTCGCGGCCACCGGCGACCCCGGGGACTCCCAGACCTTCACCCTGGTGGGGACGTTCAACCCCGACGCGCCGCGGGATGATTGCGCCGACGGCTTGCGTGAGAACAACGTCCAGGCCGTCTGGGGCTGCGGCGTCGGGGACGGGGATCCCACCACCGACAACACCACCTGCGACGACGACACCCCGGCCGAGGCCCCCCGGGCCATCGTCCGGATGCCCAACCTGGTGATCACGGAGATCACCCCGGAGATCACTTGCCCCGGGGGGGACGGGACCCTCTCCAAGTTCATCACGGTTCGAGTTCAAAACCAGGGGGACGGCCCCACCACCGCGGACTTCACCGCGGCGGTCACCGACGACGGCCATGGGTGGACCGGGACCGGCGATTACACCGGCGACGCCATCGCCCCCAACGAATTCGCCAACGTCACCATCGACACGACAGACTGGCCCGCGGCCTGCGGCGTGACCTACTCCATCGACGCCACGGCGGACAGCACCGACGCCATATGCGAGTGCAACGAAACCGACAACACCGACACCGCGGCGGATTACACCGCCCTCCTCCCGGATCTGACCGTCACGGGCATCAGCTTTGTCGCGGTGGATTGCGCCAACGACGATGTCTCCGGGGAGGTTCGGGTCACCATCGAAAACACCGGGGATGGGGCGGCCTCCAATTTCCAGGTGAGCCTGGGGACGGACGGCTGCCTCACCTTCGACAACGAGACCGTGGTCAATCTGGCCGCGGGCGCCTCGACCGTGGTCGCGTTCACCGTGGACGGCTCCTGG
>JAAEQG010000651.1 GCA_024231775.1 bacterium | reverse complement strand
GGTTCCATCCCGGATAGACGTGGGCTTATCGTGGCCACCGGCTACTGATCGCCGATCCCGCCATCACAACCGGCGATAGGCCAAGTGGATCATCATGGCCAGCAACTGAAGGAAGATCGCCAGGCCCAGGCGGGCGACGGCGGCTCCGGTCGTGCCCGAGAAGATGCCCACGATTCCCCACAGGGCTGTGGCGATCGCCAGCATCTGCATCAGCGCGCCGATCAGACGGACGAACGAGAAATCCTCCTGGCTGTCGCGGCGCTGACCGCGCTGCAGCGCGTCGCGAATCTCCGCCAGGAGTTCGAGCTGCGGTTCCTCACCAGCACGCTCGCGGCGGGGGGGCGGGGTGTCCGGGTGCTCTTCCACCACGCGGGCAGCCTCCAGGAGGGTTGAGACAACGTGGTCCGGGGTCACGCCTCCATTGTACTGCGCCGGAGCGGGTCCGACCAGGATGGTTCGACACGGTGCTGCTGCTCCAGCCTGCACGTCGGACATCCGATCCCCGATCATCCACGAGCGGGACAGGTCGAGGTTCCGTTGTCGAGCCGCTTCCAGCAGCATGCCCGGACGCGGTTTCCGTAGCGGGCTGTCCTGGCGGTACGCCTCCACGACAGCCTCCTCGCCATCCAGGTATGGGCAGTACCGGATCTCGTCCAGGTTGACGCCCTCGGCGGCTAGCAACTCGCCAAGGCGAGCGTGGATACGCCCCAACTGCTCCTCATCAAAGAGCCCACGGGCCACGCCCGACTGGTTGGATACGACAATGATTCGGTATCCGCCAGCGCGCAACCGACGTAGAGCCTCCGCCGTCCCCGGTAGCAGCTTGACCTGGTCAGGGTGACTGATGAATCCGGGATCCTCGATGAGGGTGTTGTCTCGATCAAGGAAGATGGCTGCGTCTGGCATCGTCCGTTCCTCGGTGGCGGTGGGGGGGGGCGAGCATTCCGCTTCGCCGCGCGCCTCCACCGGTCAGTCCAGCGCCTCTACAATGGCCTGGCGCAGCAGGGGCAGGAGTATCTCGTGCTGGCCGACGATCTCGTGTCCCCGCCCGGAGGCCACCGGACGCGTAACCACGTTTGCGTGCGGGCGGTAGTGCCGAAGCATGTCCAGACTGGCCGTGGTCATTCGTTCCAGGTCGGCTCCCAGGTTGCGGGCCACCGCCACCGCTTTGAGGAACACTTCCGGCATGACCACAGCGGAACCGACGTTCAACCATACTCCCCCTGCGCTGGGTGCTTCGCTGGTGGCTCCCAGGTCGGCTACGACGCTGCAGATGATCCGAAAGTCGCGCAGGGATGCATTGCCGATCTGTGCCCCGTCTGCCGTCGGACTCATGTGTACCGTGTCCGTCCCCAACGCCACATGCACGGTGACCGGAATATCCGCCCGGCTGGCGGCAGCCAGGATGCTACGCTCCCCGTAGCGCACCTTGCGTTCGCACATTAGCCGACCGAGCGCTTCGCCCAGACCCAGCTCTTCGCGCGCCGCCAGGTTTCCTGCTGCGGAGAAGAAGTCGAACGTCTCCTGGACCATTCCGAACGATCCGTCCCGAATCGAGTCGGCGACCTCTTCGCTGGTCGCTCCGCTGGTGGCCAGCTCCAGATCATGAATCGCCACCGCTCCGTTGCACGCCACCGCCTGGATAACTCCGCGCTCGATAAGATCAACCACGATGGGCGAACATCCCACCTTGATGAGATGCGCCCCCATCGCCCAGACCACGGGTCGGTGGTGGCGGTGGGCGGTGACGATTGCCCGGACGACGGCGCGCAGCGCCTTCGCCCCCAGGTAGGGGGGCAGCGAATCGAGCAGTTCCGCACCCGAAGCGCCTTTACTCGGCAGGCCCGCAAGACTCCCCACCTCCATCTTGTGGGAGCGCTTCCCGATCGAGTAGGTGCTCAACTCATCCAGGTTGATCGGTTGGTATCGCGTCTTTGACACATTGAAGCTCGCTGTCGCCTGCGGTCCTCAACTGACGGATCGCATCGTCGAGCATTCTATCGTCATCAGCGCCGAAGTCGATATCGATCGCCAGGGCGACGATTGGCAGGGCGAACGATGACCACGGCGGGGAGGAGAGTTTGACCAGGTCCTTCTCTGTGGTGACCAGCAGTTCAGCCTGGGGATGTTGACTGGCCAGTTCGCTGAGCCGCCCAAACACCTTGCGATCGTACGAGGCGTGGTCCGCAAGCACCACCGCATCAACCGGTTCGGCGCCGGCCTGTTTAACCGATTGAATGAAAGCTCCCGGGTTACCCACCCCGGACACACACAACACCTTGCGCCCCTCCAGTGACGGAAACGACGCCGGCTTGCCCCCGAGCGTCGTCAAACCGGCGATGCGGTGGACGGACTTCAGGATCGGTGCGGTGGAGTTATGGCTGCGGACTTCCCGGGCGATCCAGGCAAGCTGCGCACTCTCCACCAAGTCCGTACGGGACAGGACAATCAGATCGGCCCGGGACAGCCCACTTGCGGACTCGCGCAAGAGACCGCGAGGAAGCAGGTGTCCGTATCCGAACGGGCAGGTGCTATCCAGGACGATGATGTTCAGGTCGCGATGGATGCGGCGATGCTGATAGGCGTCGTCGAGCACGATGATGTCCGCTCCGCGCTCGAGCGCCGTCGCGCCCCCGGCGACACGATCCGGGTTGGCGACGGTGATGATCCCCCCGACGCGCTGCTCCACCAGGGCAAGTTCGTCCGCCGGTCGGCCCCCGCCGGATCGGTATCCGCGCGACACCACCGCCGGACGCCAGCCGCCCTGACGCAGACGCTCCACCAAAGCGATTACCAGCGGAGTCTTTCCCGTTCCTCCGGTGGTGAGGTTGCCCACGCTGATCACCGGGACCGGAAGACGCCGGACCTGCACGTCGCCATTGTCGTACCGCTGGTTGCGCAGCCTCACCACTACCCCGTAGGCCTTCGACGCGAACCACAACCCCGCCTGGACCGGCGCCGCCCAGACGCCTGCCTCTCCGGACATGATGCGGCGATACCGCGGCGTGGTACTCATCGTTATCTACTTCGTGAGCAGGGCGGCGGCGCAGGTGACGCCGGTCTGCGACTCTTCGTGCACCGCCTGGTGGTACTTGAGTAGTTGCACCCGTGCGTCCGGAAGCGCACCCGCCAGAGTATAGATGCACCCTCCGCCACAGATCCGCGTCGGATTGCCCTCCTCCGCCACCGCCGCCATGAAGGCCTCCGCCCCTTCGTCCTCCAGGGCCTTCAGGGCCCGGCGGTCGCGCTGTTGCACCTCGGGCAAGAACGTCGTGTCCAGCCTCCGCTCGTCGCCGAAGTGCCCCCCGACATGGCTGAGGTCCGCGCTGGCGATGAGCAGCGTGTCTCCACCTTCCAGCCGGATGCACTCGCGCAACGCCGCGGTGAACTTGCGGAGATAGGCGGCGTTTCCACCGTTGATTTGCAGATCCTCCGGCGTGCAAGGGTCCGGACACAACAACGGGACGATCGAGAACCGGTCGGCGCCGAACATGTGCTGGCACCACACCACCTGCAACTCCACCGAGTGTTCGCGCCTGTGGTCAAACTCGAACTGGCGCAGATCCCCGCAACAGGCCTCGAGCTGCCGGACAAACTCCATGTCTGTGGTCGTGGTCCCCAGCGGAGTCTCGAACCCCTTCTCCGTGGCGACGACTCCGCGCCCTCGCCCGAAGTGGTTGGTACCCAGAATGACCACTCGATCCGGGACCGGACGATCGCGCAGGGCGGCGTAGGCTGCGGCGTAGCACGGCGCCCCCCGTGGGTAGTCCAGGTGCGGGGCGATCATCCCCAGCACCTGGGCATCGCCGATTTCCGTTCCCGAGTCGTTCATCAGGGCGTCGAAGATCCGGGCGATGTTCCGATCGATACCCAGCTCGTCGGCGCTGTTCATCATCCGGGTCGGGCTGGCCAGGTACTCGTCGACCAGCTCTCGATAGTACGCTTCGAACGCCACCCCTTCGAGGAGGTGGGCTTCTTGAAAGTGGTTGACCACTTCCTCGAGCTGCGCTCGGGGCAGCGGTTGGCGGAACTGGCGGGCGTACTCCGCCCGGATCTGCTCCAGGGTGTGCGCCCCGTCAAAGAAGCTCAGGATGAACAGCACCCCCTCGCTCACCGTCAGGGCTGTGGGGGCCAGTCCCGAGGGGTCGCGCAGCGCTACCATGCCCGGGTCCGTGTCCGGCAGCGGAAACGCCTCTACCGGTCGCAGTTTGGGGCGGTCGTTGTCCCCGAGCGTCATCGCTCCGCCTCCACTTCGTCGCGCATTACCGTGCGTCTTCCCGGAATCGTTTGATCGCCGCAGTGGCCATCCGGTCGCACTCCTCGTTAGCTGGATGTCCCGCGTGCCCCCGCACGTGCTCGAAATCGACCTCGTGCTGAGCACACAGCTCCACCAGCTCTTTCCACAAGTCCGCGTTCTTGACCGGCTCGTTCTTCCGCCGGCCGCGCATCCAGCCGTTTCGGATCCACTGGCCCACCCACGCGCTCATTCCCTTCACCACATACTCGCTGTCGCTGACCACCTTCACCCGGGTGGGCTTCTTCAGTGTTCGTAGCCCCTCGATGACCGCGGTCAGTTCCATACGGTTGTTGGTCGTGTCCTCGACGCTGTCGGCCAGCTTCTTGATCGACCGCGTTGGCGCGTGCGACAGGATGCAGGCCCACCCGCCCGGACCGGGGTTCCCGCTGCATGCTCCGTCCGTGTACAATACGACCTCAGGCTCGTGTTCCATCCACCTTCTCGACGCGCCGCCGGCTGGCTGGCTGCATGATCGTGACCGTACACGATCAGCCCCGCACCACTCGCTGCGGCTTGCGTCGTATTGTATCGGGATCGCCGGATCATCGCCAAAGGCTGACCGGGTTGGACGATTGCCTCGGTCCATGACGTGAGCTATTCTGCGGAGTCGCAGTCGTCTCGGAGGGGCGCACCGCCTTGACCTGGCCCCGGGCGACCTACGCCGGTGTCCGGACGGTTCCAAGTGCATCAGAAGTCCCCAGGAGGGATCGACATGAGCAGGGTTCGAGTGCTCGGTACGGTGGCGGGGTTGGCAACTCTTGGAGCCGTCGGGTTCGGGTGCGCGCGGAAGGCCCCGACCGGGGCCCCCGCAGCTGACTTCACCCTCAAGGACTTGGCGGGCACGGAGGTTCGGCTGGCTCAGTTCAGCGGCAAACCTGTGCTGCTGAGCTTCTGGGCGGTGGACTGACCGGGTTGTCGTGTGGAGGCTCCACACCTCACCGCTATCGAGCAGAAGTACGCCAAACGAGGGCTGGTCGTACTGGGCGTCAACGCCTGGAACGAACCCCGCGAGCATGTGGCTCGCTATGTACGCGACAACCGCCTCACCCATCGAATCCTGCTCAACGGGGAACGCGTCGCCAAGGAGCTCTACGGCGCCAGGTCTCTTCCCGCCACCTTCCTCATCGGAAAGGACGGAACCATCGTCCGCCGGCTGATCGGATTCCACGAGAGTGACCTGCGCCGCCTCGACGAGTGGATCCAGGAGTTGCTCTAAACCCTGCCGGAACATCGCCGAGGCACGAACCGAGCCGCGACCGTCAGGGAGCGGACCGGACGAAACCGCAATGACCTTCTTGGAGACGCTACTGGCGCCGTGCGGTGTGAACCAGCCCACCGGTCGTTACCTGCGCCGAGGCGCCCACCGGAGTTGGATCAGGGTCACCACCCCCAGGGCGGCGACGGCCGCCAGAAGGCCGCGCATCAGCTTGGCCATCAGGTTCACCGGCCAGTGACTTACCGGTTGGGGCACCAGCCGGAGGTGGTCGGGATTGATGACGTCCATACGCTTCGCCGCCAGATCGTTCAGCCGCGTTTCGATGCGGGCCAACTCCGCCCGCAACTGGCGGATACGCTCTTCGTACACCCCGGCGACCGTCTTGGACTGCTGGAAATCTCGCACCACCGGGTCGTGCTCATCAGCCTGCTCATGCGTGCCCAGCAGGTTCCGGACCGCGCGGTCCAAAGTGGGACGCAGACGCTTGACCTCCTCGGTCAGCGTGGCAATCTGCGCCTCCCGCTCAGCCTGGAGGGCGGCCAGGGCTTCCCGTCCCAGCCTTTCCTCGATCTGGTTCAAGCGCTTGCGACTGCGATGCCGGAGACCGCGGCTTGACTTCAACGCCGCGTCGAGGCGGAAGTTGTTCGGACACTTAACGTCCGCTGCGGCGAACTCGAAACGGTGGTGAGCGTTCTGGAGCATGTGGAAACCGCGTACCAGAGACGACGCGAGCTCGTGATAACCGGTGGCCAAGTCGCCGCCAGGCCCCAGTACCCGAATGTCGCCGCGCATCGTGGTCAAAGCCATCGAGGTCTCGAACAGGAAACCGCTCAGACCGTCCTGCAAAGCGCTCTGCAGCTCGATCAGCTCAGCCCGCCCCGGATCGTCCTCCAGGCTCTCGATACGGGTGAACTCTGCTGCCCAGTGCTCCGAGAACCTGCCCAGCGCTGCCCGGTAGTCTGACTCTGACGTACTCACCCGCTCGACGACGCGGCGCAACTTCGGGGGAATCTTCCGGTAGTTCTCCAGGGCACAGAGCGTCTTCATGCGTTCTGCGGCTACGGCCAGGTCAGCCAGCACCGGAGACACGGACTCGCGAACCCGGAGGAGCGACTGGCGGCCCTCCGCCAATTGTACCCGCAGCGCCTTGAGGTCCTGCTGAACTTCGACGTCCGCGAGGACCGCGCGGCGGCGAGCGGCGGGATCCACTGCCGCCCGTTCGGGCAGAGGGGCTCTCTGCAACGCCGCCAGCCGGCTTTCTGCCGCCTGCACCTGCTCCAGGGTATGTTCGTACGCCTCCCGGCGCAGGGCCAGACGGCCCTCCAGATCAGATTCGACCGCCTCACAGTCGGCGCTCGCCAGCGAGGACTCGATCCGCCGAACGTCCCCCGTCAGCGTACCTAACTCTCCCTGGAGGGAATCGCGAAACTCGTAGAGAACCTGCTCGTCCGTTCCGGGATGGCTGCGGGCCTGTTCGACCAGCCCGCGGACATGCTCCAGGAACGCGGCGGCGAGTTGCTCAACCGATTCCAGCGAAGCCTCGGGGTCGGACCCGCGGAGACGCACCCGCAGTGTTCGACCGGGCTCGTCCAGGTCTACTCGCCACCTCGAAGCCGTGGGGTTGTACGCCTGCCAGGCGTGATCGAGCAGGTCGCGTCGCAGCCCGTGCAGATCGTCCACCGAAACCGCCTGAGGGTCGGCCGTCAGGGCAACTGCAGCCAGATACTCAAACCCGCTGGTGAAGAACGCCGCTAGTCCGAGTCCACCCGCCAGAACGAATGCGCCCCAGCGGAAGTGGCGGCCCGGGCGTGGCGACCTGCCCCCAGTCCGGCTCTGTTGGGGCGCCGGTCCTGCCGGCTCGGAGGGCTGGGTGGAGACTCGAGGGACGGGCACGGTTGTACGCCGCGACACCTGAGAGGGAACGCGGACGCCATGTTCAAGGTCGCGCCGTGTGGTGCGGGACAATGGAGTTGATCCTGCGATGAGAGTCCAGACTGCAGCGGAGCCGTCAGGCGCCGGGTTACCAAACCCCACGCCGATGGTCGGGAGAGTGTAGCGGATGGAGGCAGGATCCTCAATAGGTAGGGAGTAGTCCAGAGGAACGGCTCCCCCCGAGCGCAAACCGGCAACTCAAGTGTTACTGTAACCGGGCGGTGACCGGAGCAATGTCTGAAGGTTGGGCGAGCGACGGGTCGAGTTGGTCAAGCGTGCGGATTTTTGCGTTTGACAAGGTTGGGCCGATCCCTATACTTGCGAGGCTCGGGGTGAAGGTGGGCTGTCCGCAGCCCTGTAACCCCATTAGAGAGAAATACTTGGAGTCTGCGCTATGTTTTGCAGGCCCCTCGACTGTGCATGAAGCGTTCCGCACGTCCGCCGAGTGACGTCCGCTTCCGGATGTCCGTAGGGAGCGGGGCCTCCGGAACGGGATCCGCGCTTCTGTAGCTCAGTTGGTAGAGTGCGTCCTTGGTAAGGACGAGGTCATGGGTTCGAATCCCATCAGAAGCTCTGTAGTCTAGCAGGCTGCGTCCTGATTCGACGCGAGTAGGTGCCATCAGGTTGGCAGTTTGGTTGCCGCCGGGGGATTGAGTCCTGGCGGCGTGGAGAGTGAACAGACGGTCCGCGCGGTGGGCGGCGAGTGGAATACGTAGGAGAGCAGCCCGGCCTGGATCCCAACGGCGGGCGGCGCGACGACAGCTGGAGGACAGCGACCAATGGCTAAGGAGACGTTCGAGCGAACCAAGCCCCACGTCAACGTGGGAACGATCGGGCACGTGGACCACGGCAAGACCACCTTGACGGCGGCGATCACCATGGTTCAGGCGGCCAAGGGACTGGCGAAAACACGTACATATGACGAGGTGGCCAAGGCCTCAGAAAGCCAAGGTCGCCGCGATGCCACCAAGATCCTGACCATCGCCACGTCACACGTTGAGTACCAGTCGGAGAAGCGCCACTACGCCCATATCGATTGCCCCGGGCATGCCGACTACGTCAAGAACATGATTACCGGCGCCGCCCAGATGGACGGGGCGATCCTGGTGGTGTCCGCGGCGGACGGCCCCATGCCGCAAACCCGCGAGCACATCCTGCTCGCTCGGCAGGTAAACGTCCCCGCTCTGGTCGTCTTCCTGAACAAGGTTGATCTGGTTGATGATCCGGAGTTGCTCGAACTGGTCGATCTCGAGGTGCGGGAGTTGCTCAGCAAGTACGACTTCCCCGGAGACGACACCCCGATCATCCAAGGTGCCGCTCTGGCCGCCACCGAAGATCCGAAGGACCCCGAGAAGTCCAAGTGCATTCAGGAGCTGATGGACGCTATTGACTCGTTCATCCCCGAGCCGGCCCGCGAGGTCGACAAGGACTTCCTGCTCTCCGTGGAAGATGTATTCAGCATCAAGGGCCGCGGAACGGTGGCCACCGGACGGATCGAGCGTGGGCAGGTGCATATCGGCGACGTGGTCGAGATCGTCGGGCTGAACGAGACCGAGAAGACCACGGTTACCGGCGTGGAGATGTTCAACAAGACCCTCGACGAGGGAATGGCGGGTGACAACGTCGGTTGTCTGCTGCGTGGAGTGGATAAGAACGGGATCGAGCGTGGGCAGGTGTTGGCCAAGCCGGGTTCGATCACTCCGCACACCAAGTTCGAGGGTGAGGTATATGTGTTGACCAAGGAGGAGGGCGGGCGACACACCCCCTTCTTCAACGGCTACCGTCCTCAGTTCTACTTCCGGACCACGGACGTGACCGGGGCGTTGAATCTGCTGGGTGGAGCGGAGATGTGCGTACCGGGCGACAATGTGACGCTCGAAGTCGAGATGGGCAAGCCGATCGCAATGGAGCAGGGATTGCGCTTTGCGGTTCGTGAAGGCGGTCGAACCGTCGGTTCGGGCGTGGTGACCAAGGTCCTCGAGTAGCGGAACCGGCGAGAAGATCCAGCGCCGCCGTACTGGTGGATTCACCTTGTGCGGCTGGGACAGGATGGACGGCACCGATGGCGAAGGCAGCGAAGCGCGAGTTTGTTTGGCTTCAGTGCAAAGATTGCGGTGCGCTGAACTACCGTACCAGCGTGAACGTGATGGGTGGCGTGCCCAAGCTTGAACTCAAGAAGTTCTGCAAGCGGACTCGCACGCGCACTGTTCACAAGATCAAGCGCAAGTAGACGATGGGTGGACTCTTGACCTCATCGGCTGGAGGAGCGTAGCTCAATTGGCAGAGCACCGGTTTCCAAAACCGGCGGTTGGGGGTTCAACTCCCTCCGCTCCTGCGTGAAGGCAGCCCGGCGGTTCTGCAGGGATGGCCCGGAGCGGCGTGGGGCGAAGGGGTAGCGGTGTTAAGCTCGGCGTCCACTGACGCGGGATCGCGGGACGGGATGGACGAGCGGTGATCGGAACGTGAGCAGGCATCTGACGCAGGCCCTTCGAAGGAGCGAGGATCCGGGGGGAGACGGCCTGATGGTTGTTGGGTGTCGGACCACGTGAACGTCTCGGAGAATGGCAGTTATGGCAGAGAGTCCAGCCGCAAGTCGCGGTGCCAGAAGTGCTGAGCCCGGTCGGTCGTTCTTCGACTGGTACAAGCGCGGTCAGGGAACCTATACCCGCTATGGAACCGCCGCGGGTGCCGGCGTGATCATCGCGGCGGGCGGCGACTTCCTCTACAAGCAGTTGGTGTTCGATTCCGACGCCCCCTGGACGTTATGGGTGAAGATCGGTGTGCCTCTGGCGGTGGTTGTGGCCATGGGCTTGGTGGTCTGGTGGGTGGTCGGAGTCTACCGCCGATCCTGCGACTTCATGATTGCCACCGAAGGCGAGATGAAGAAAGTAAGCTGGTCGAGTCGCCGGGAGCTGCTCGGTTGGGCCAAGGTCGTAATCATGTTCACCGCCCTCATGGCGGTGATTCTGTTCACGGTGGACATCATCTTCATGGCCTTTTTCAACACAATTGGTGTGTTGCGCGGTGCCTCCCCGTGGGAGGTTTTCTTCGGCAGTTAGGTATGGGATCGATTATGACCGAGGAGTCGACCACTCCGCTTTGTGCTCCGGGGATGAAGTGGTACGTGCTGCGCGTAGCTTCGAACAAGGAGGACCAGGTTCGCGAGACTCTGGAACGGAAGGTGCGGATCGAGGCCCTGGAGGTGCAGGTGGGGCGCATTCTGGTGCCCACCCTCAAAGAGCGGCGGATGAAGGCGGGGCGCGTGAAGGTCCACGAGCGCAAGCTCTACCCCGGGTACGTTTTTGTGGAGATGTCCTGCGAGGATGACGGGGCGGTCAACGAGCAGGTCTGGTTCATGGTCAAGGAGACCATGGGCGTGGGCGACTTCATCGCCTCCGACGGCAAGCCCATCAGTATGCCCGATCACGAGGTTGTGGGCATGTTGTCGGCCTGCGAGAAGGCGGAGGATCAGCCCAGCCTCACCGGACTGGACTTCAAGAAGGGCGACCCGGTCAAGATCATTGACGGTAGCTTCGAGAGCTTCGAGGGAGAGGTGGACACCGTCGACGAGAAACGAGGCATCGTCACCGTGAATCTAACCATCTTCGGGCGGGCTACCCCGGTCGAAGTGGAATACTGGCAGATGGAAAAACTCGTATAGGGATCGTTGCAGTGGCGAAGAAGGGTAAGCAGGTATCGGCGATCATCAAGCTCCAGGCACCCGGCGGACAGGCGACGCCGGCTCCTCCGATCGGACCGGCGCTGGGTCAGCACGGGGTCAACATCGGACAGTTCGTGCAGCAGTTTAACGCGGACACGTCTTCCCTCAATGGGATGCCCGTGACCGTGGTGATCTCCGTTTATCAGGATAAATCGTTCAGCTTTGAGGTGAAGAGCCCCCCGGCTTCGGTGCTGCTCAAGGAAGCCGCCAAGGTCGCCAAGGGGAGCGGGGTCCCACACAAAGAGAAGGTGGGCACGGTCACCAAAGCCCAGGTTCGCGAGATCGCCGAGCGCAAGCTGGCGGACCTGAATTGTACTGCCGTCGATGCCGGAGAGCGCGTCGTCGCCGGAACAGCCCGGTCCATGGGGATAGATGTCGTCGACTGATTGATGTTCCGGTGCCTGAGCGGCGTCAGCCCTGGACCGGTTGAACGGGAGGCAAGTGGATGCCCGTCAAGAGCGTGAGATACCGAAAGCAGTTTGAATTGCGCGGGCCCGACCCAGAGCCGGCGACCATCCCCGACGCGATCGAGAAGGTCAAGGCGATGGCGGGCGTCCAGAGCGACCGTACCTACAAGAACGGCAAAAAGCGCAAGAACCTGGATCAAACCGTGGAGGTCGTGGTGCATCTGGGGATCGATCCCAAGCAGGCTGATCAGATGGTGCGCGGGTCGCTCTCCTTGCCGCACGGCACCGGATCGGTCAAGCGGGTGATCGCATTTTGCGATGGCGAGTTCGCCGAGCAGGCTCTTGCCGCCGGGGCGATAGAAGCCGGCGTCGAAGAACTGGTGGCCAAGATCAGCAAGGGGTGGATGGATTTCGACGTTGCGATTGCTCACCCGGCGTGCATGGGCAAGATCGCCAAGCTGGGCCGCGTGCTGGGTCCGCAGGGCAAAATGCCCTCGCCCAAAGCCGGTACCGTGACCCCCGAGATCGAGACCGCCGTCCGGGAGTATTCCGCGGGCAAGCTGGAGTATCGCAACGACTCCGGCGGAAACATCCACCTTCCGGTGGGCAAGGTGAGCTTCGCCACTCCGTCGCTGGCCGAGAACATCGAGACGGTGATCGCTCATCTTCTGAAGATCAAGCCGGCGGCGTCCAAGGGGATGTACATGAAACGGGTGTGTCTGGCGGCGACGCGGACACCTTCGGTAACGGTGAGTACCTGATAGTGAGCTCACCAGGCGGGGCGGAGTCGCCCACTGGTGCAGACTCAATCGTAGGCTTTCGAGTGTACCATGAGCAAACCGCTGAAGAGAATGCTGAGTGAGGATCTCCGCCGGCGCTACGTGGGGGTGGAGAGCGCCTGCGTGGTGGATTTAACCGGACTGGATGTGTCGTCCACCCAACAGATTCGCCGTGATCTTCGTCAGAAGAACATGCGCATGGAGGTGGTCAAGAACAGCATGGCCCGCTTGGCTTTTTCCGACGGTCCCTTGGGCCCGTTGGTCCAGGCTCTCGTCGGACCGAGCGCGCTGGTCTCCGGCGGGGACTCGATCATCGATGTTGCCAAGACCCTGGTGGAGTGGACCCGCGAGTTTGGGGCCCTGACCCTCAAGGAAGCCGTCATGGACGGCGACGCCGATCTGCTCACCGTCAAGGATCTGTCCCGGATGAAGAGTCGGCTGGAGCTGATCGGTGAGTTGGCCATGTTGGTGTCCTCCCCGGGGCGGGCGCTGGCCGGATGCATGAGTTCGCCGCAAGGCAAGATTGCCGGCTGTCTGAAGACGCTGGCCGAAAAGGACAACTGAACCGTATCGATCGGACTGGTCCGCGTTTAGCGGATGAAATGACGCCGCGTCGGCGTCGCCTATCCGGTCGGCGAATAGACTAGCAGGAGAGTCGATAGCGATGGCAGAAGCACCCGCCAAAGAGTTTACCGCGGAGATCACCGAGCTGGCCGACAAGTTGGTGGCCTTGTCCGTCAAGGATGCTCAGAATCTGGTTGACTGTCTGAAGGACGTCCACGGGATCGAGCCCGCCGGTGGAGGAGCGGTGATGATGGCTCCGGGAGCCGGCGCTGGCGATGACGCCGAAGCCGAGGAGCAGACCGCTTTCGACGTCATCCTGACCGCCCCGGGAGACAAGAAGATCCAGGTCAT
>JAAEQG010000650.1 GCA_024231775.1 bacterium | reverse complement strand
TCACCGAATCGTGGAGTTCACGCGCCAGCCGCTCCCGCTCCTCCATCACGGCTGTCCGTTCGGCCTCCCTGCGCAGGCGGGCGCTATCCACTTGTTGAAGGAGATCGATGAAACGCCGATAGGAGAGACGCTACAACTCGCTGCCTGGTTGGGTGTATCGCCTCTCGGTACGGACGTGGGTGATCTGGCAACGTGGGTCGTCGAGCACGGCGTTTCGTGGGTGACGTCCGATGTGTCGTCCGATCCGCGCACGCGGGGGATAGATTGCGCCATGATCCCGTATGCTTACGTCGGCGTGCCTATGCGGAGCCGGGGCAGAGAGGTTGGGGTGTTCAGTGTGGTCGGAAGGGTGGGGCAGCAATTCAGCGCCGAGGAAGTGGCGTTGCTGTCTTCCATCGCCGATCACGTGGCGGGGGCGGTGGAGAGCGCCCGCCTGCGCAGGGAGGCCGAACGGACAGCCGTGATGGAGGAGCGGGAGCGGCTGGCGCGCGAACTCCACGATTCGGTGACCCAGTTGCTGTACAGCCTGAGCCTCTTTGCCGAAACGGGGCGGCGGCTGGCCGGAGCTGGAGAATTGCAAGATACGGAGGGTTACC
>JAAEQG010000649.1 GCA_024231775.1 bacterium | reverse complement strand
TTGCACAAGCCAGCGCACCGCGACACTGCTGGAACCACCAGTAGTCGTAAAGATCCACGTCGCTGTCCAGGTCGTTGTCGAAGAAGGTGCAGTCGCACCCACTCACCGTGGTGACCGGACCGCTGTAGCAGCCCTGGAACAGAGCGTAGTCATCGAGTCCCGTCACGCCGTCATCGTCGAAATCGCCACACTCGCACTCGTCCGGGACCATGTTGCTGTTGCAGTCCGCGCTGGTGCCTGAGACCACGTCGGCGACATCGTGGAACCCGTTGTCGTTGCAGTCCTCTGCAGGATCGTCGATGGTGCAATCGGTGCCGGTGACGTGTATCGTGTAAGCCCCGGTGCTCCCCGTCTGGGTGCGTACCGGAATCCAGAAGTCCCCAGCGGGGACGTTCTCGAAAGAGATCATGTAGTTGGCATCGTACCCGGGCGGATCATCGAGACAGCACAGCGGGTCGCCGCTCTCGCGGTCCGTGGTGCTGGACGACGAGGACTCGATACGATTGTCGTAGCCCGTGCATGAAGGCAGCAGGTACGGCGTAGCAATAGCCGTGAACATCGGATCGGTGGTGCAGTAGTCAATGGTGATGTCGGAGCAGGGGTTCGGATTCGTGAATGCTTCCCAAGCCGCAGCCCCAACCTCGGCGACGTCGGCGGTCGTGCCGTCGTTACGTCCCGTGAAGGTCTCGGAGAAGTCCCCCCGAGCTGTCGGCGAAACGCTGGTACACTCGTCGTTTGCCGGTGGGCAGTGATGCCCATCGGGATCGTGCGCCGTTTGAGCGCAGAACGCACCGGCGGACCACACCCCACTGGCGGTCTCACAGTCAGCCTTGGTGTCCTCGGTGCAACTGCCGTCGGCATGACAGCACGCCCCGATGCCACACTGCTGCAAGTCGAAACCGTCAAAGCGGGCGCAGACATCCTCGCCCTGGGAGGTCTCCTGAACCCATCGCTTCGGTTGAGCACAGTCGGCTGCGTCCACCCCGTTGCTGCACGAGAAATCGCCTTCCTGATCGCAGCATGCGCCCGGAGCGCCCGGCGGCGACATGCAGAGGGCCATGTCACCCGGGATCTCGCCGACCTGAGCACGCCAAGACCGATTGTCACCCGAGGGCTCGTCCATGCCAGTATCGCCCTGAGCGTCGGATGGCCAGCGGAAGTAGCAGTCAGGTTGCGTCGGGTCGATGTCGGCGTAGACGGTGACCCAACCGGTATCCATCGTCACCACCTGCGGCAGGGTGAGATCGACCTGGTAGGTGTTGCTGCTGTCCGTGAAACCAACCCCGTAGTCGAGCACGGTCAGATCCGGACCGCGGGCGATGCGCCAGGGACCGTGTACAAGCGTGCCCGGTCCAAAGTCGCCGCTCTCGCTCCAGAACTCGACGAAGAAGTCAACGTTCTCGAACTTGTTGCA
>JAAEQG010000648.1 GCA_024231775.1 bacterium | reverse complement strand
TTCGCCCATCGTGCAGCGGCTGATCCGCCCCCGTCGGGCACCTTCGCCCTCCACGGCCGCCCGATGGACGTGCTCAGCGACGGCCACGTGCTCGTCTACATCCGCGCCCGGTTCTACGATCCCAAGCACGCCCGCTGGCTCCAACGCGACCCCACCGGCTACACCGACGGCAACGCCCTCTACGAAGCCTTCGCCTCCAACGCCACCGCAAACACCGACCCGAAGGGCGAGGGAGTGCTTACGTGGCTAATGGGAGGCTACTACGACCTGAGCGACGCCGAACTGCTCCGACAGAACGCCTACCACATTGTCACCGCGCCAGCTTACGGGTTCTTCGAAGGGGCCGGGAGAACCGTGGCTGCCGGCGGCACGGAGTTTGGGCGGATCTTCATTGGCGAGAGTTCGGCCCAGCAGAGCCTAGTGAACTTGGTCGAGGCTGAGTACGGAATCGGACGGGCCACCGCGGACGAGACTGAAGTCGTGGTCCTGCGCGCCGTTGGCCAGGGCGTCGTGGATTTCTTCGGCGCTTCCAACGCAGCAGCAACGGTCAGTGGAGAGCAGCCGGTCTTCGCTGAAGGCGGGGCGGTGTACATCGCCGATCTAAGCGTTTTCGAGCGAGTGCAGGCTGGTGTCGGCGCTGTCGGCCAGTTCGCCGGCAGCGTGGGAGGGCTTGGTGGGGGTGGACTTTCCCAGGCTACGCAGTTACAGATGGCTAGGCTAGGCCTACGGACTGCGGCACGAGTGGCACCGGTCAACCGAACGACGCAAGTGGCGTTTCTCCGGGCTGGACTGGCGATCGAGCGATCCCAGTTCGCGTTGGGAACTTCGCTTGCGGCGGAGACGGCGGGTGCCAGAGCCATCCTGCTGAGTGAGGGCACTAGGCCTAGCCAACTGGCGTTGAACATCGCGGCTGGAGGGGCAGCGGAAACAACGGCTAGGTCGTTGGCAGTGACCCGAGGTGAGACGATTCTGGAGGCTCAATTCCGCCAGGGGGCGGTCACGCGAGGCATCGATTTCGCCTCATTCGCCCGGACGCAGGAAGGAGGTGTACAGTTGTTTCTCAATGAGGTGAAGGCAACACCGGGGCTAGTGACGCCGGGGCGATTCACGTCCCTGGGTCTGGGGCGAGGGGGTCTCGGTGTGTTCCACAGGAACGTTCGTCAGGTCCGGAACGTGATTCGAGCACGAGTTTCCGATAGAGCGTTGCGGCGAGAATTGTTGCAGGCGTTGCCCAACGCTGAGATTCGGCTCATCGGCCCGTCTGGGTTTCGCGTGACCGCCGCCACGGAAACACGAATTCAGACTGCCACCGGCCGCAACGTGCTCCTGGTGACGATACCGTGAGCAGGGCAAGAGAAACCTCATACCTGCACAAACGTCTGGCGTGCTGGGCACGTGATCCTGCAGCGTGGGGCACGATTCTGGCGATGGACCTGATGAAGAACTGGGACCATCATAATCTAATGCCAGAATCCTTGGTTGAAGACGAGAGTCTGGTCTTCGGGTTGGATTGCTTGTATGCCTCGGATCATCAACATGGGAGCGAATTCTGTCAGCGCGCCATCGCCGTTGCCGATCGGATCATCTCCGAGAATAAGTGTCGCGCGAGCGAATTGAGCGAAGCAGGGTATCCCGAGAACCTTGCTGTCGTTTTGCGTGGGCGTGCCTACAGTCTTTGGTTGCTCGGTGAGCCGTTGGATCGGGCGGATATGCGGCAGGTGGCGGAGCATCTCACCACGTGGTGCCTAACCAAGGCGCTCGATCACACGAGATTCCATGACTCTGTTACGATGTGCACCTACCTGCAGGGCGTTCGCGCGGCGATGGTGGCTTGTGACCTCGATCATGCTGCCGAGTTACTCAGGACGAAGCACAAACTCCGGTGGCACCATGGTATGGAGCGAGACTTGTGGGAGCGGCTAATCCAGGCTTACCCGGACGTAAGCGACGATCTGAAGGAGGAGTTTGGGACGTTTTTCGACCGCGTCCGCGATCCGGACTTCGAGGATCGCATCGAGGGCGGGCCACCGACCTTTATCAACCGAGAGATGCTGGCGCTGGAGACCGGCATCATCAGGCAGATGTACGTCATCAACGACTCCGCCGTTGACGCTGTCGATCCCACCACCGTCATCAGAGCCGTAGCGCGATAGACGCGATGATGAACCTGCTCGGCAACCGCGAGTCGCACACCGACCGCGCCAGCGACACCGCCATCTGCGGCACGAGTGGCACCGGCCAACCGAGCGACGCAAGTGGCGTCTCTCCGGGCTGGACTGGCGATCGAGCGGGCTCGATTCGCGCTGGAGACACCAGCGGTCGCCTCGGCCGAAGCAGCTATTGTGAGCGTCGGTCCTGCGAGACTGCTTCAGGACATGACGACGGCGCAGAACGCCAAGCTTGCGGCCAACCCAGCATTGGCGGAGACTGTACTGTCGCCGAGGGAGTATCGCGTAGGCCAGCGGTTTGCTGGTGTTGCGCGGATGAACTACGGGAAAGCGATCGAGCGTATGGTGCGGGAGGAGATATTCAGTGATCCGCTTTTGGACCAACTGTTCAATCCCGCTGGCATCGGTGCTCGCGGTCCCGATGTGCTTGGGAAAGGGCCAACCGCGGGCCTGATGTTCGACATCACAACTTCGCACCCGCGTACGATTGCCGAGCATCTGGCGCGCCCGTATGGACAGGATCTTGTCATTATTACGTATGATCGGCCAACGTCTTTCGTGGTCTTTCCGCCATGACACGAGTGTACGAGAACGAAGTGTTCACGGGGTACAGGGACCGCGATTCGGCGCGCGTGTTCTCGAACATCGAGTTTCGGCGCTGCGTGTTCATCAACTGTGGTGTCTCGATTACCCGTGATCCGAGGCTCCGCACGACGGTAAGACGCGTGCAGTTGCTCGACTGTGCCCGAAGACGAGACGCCGCGGGGATTGGGTGTCCAATCGTCGAAGACTGTCTGGTTGAAAACCTGAAGACGGAGGACCTGTTGCTAACTTGGGGAGCTGTTTTCAAGCACGTTACACTGAAAGGACGCATTGGGCGTATCATGATCAGCACAGGAATCTGCCCTACGGCAGGTACCACACAGCAAACGATGCGCTCGTTCGAGGAGGCGAACCGAGCCTACTACGATACCGTGGACTGGGCATTGGACATTGGCAAGGCCGAGTTTCAGGAATGCGACATCCGCGGGATTCCCAGCCGTCTGATTAGGCGTGATCCCGAGACGCAAGTGGTTGTGACACGCGAAAAGGCTCTCCAAGGGACGTGGAAGGAACTCGACCTTGAGAAGACGTATTGGCAAACCGCGATCGGTTTCATGTTGAAGAGGGAGGATCCAGACGTCGTCCTCGTCGCGCCAAAGCGTGCTCGGGACTTCACTGAGCTGCTGCAGGGGCTTCAGCGGTTGCGAGACGCAGGCGTCGCGGAGCCGGACTAACTCTTGACAGCGGGAGCCCGCTGACCCAGGCGGCGGAAGGCACCGCCGACTTGCCTCTACGCCCACGACTTCGACGGTAGCGGGTCGGCGGATGGTCAGATCGACCTGTCCGACCGGGGCGGCTTCCTCACCTGCTTCGCGGGCCCTCACGTTACGCCGCCGGATTTCTGCCTGCGTGAGGGCGCCCAGCTCTTCGCCCATCGTGCGGCGGCGGATCCGCCTCCGTCGGGCACCTTCGCCCTCCACG
>JAAEQG010000647.1 GCA_024231775.1 bacterium | reverse complement strand
GATGCCGCGCGGTCTCGGGATCAGGCACCGGCGCTCGATCTCTATCCGGCGTGGGCGCGGGCAACTGAATTTTTGTATGCCGGTGGGATCATCAGTCCGAGCGGGCAGACAGCAGAGTTGCGGGCTTTTTATCGCACGACGACGCCCGACCCCGATCTGATGGCCCATTCGTTAAAGAACGCCGCGATCAGCGGGACGTACAGTCTGGTGCTGGAGGATAGCGGCGGTATCCCGATCTTTACTCACACGTTCACGACTAGTGTGATCGACGCCTTTGGCGACGCTCCTGCCACGCAGGTGTTTGCCGAGGCGCTTCCTTATGACGTCCGGACGGCGCGCATTGTGCTGCGGGAGGGGGACGTGGAACTGGCCTCTCGCCCGGTCAGCAGCCACGCTCCGACGGTCACTGTCACTGCGCCCAACGGGGGGGAGACGGTCGATGGTCGTTTGAGTGTCTCGTGGACCGCCTCTGATGAGGATGACGATGATCTGCTTTTCACTGTGCTGTATAGTCCCGACGACGGAGCGACCTGGCACTCGCTGTTCATCGATTGGCCCGAGACAACGGTCGAGTTGGCCGAGGAGGATGTGCCCGGTCTCCCCGGCAGCGATCAGGCCCGCGTGCGCGTCATTG
>JAAEQG010000646.1 GCA_024231775.1 bacterium | reverse complement strand
GTATTCCCTGCGCGTGCAGAAACAACCGGGAACCACCGGTCACCCGCTGGCGGTGCAGATTCGATTGCCGGAGGGGAGTGTGCTGCTAGACGCCACACCACAGCCGACAGTGGTGGCGGGAGAGTGGCTGATCTACCGGATGGCGCTGGATCGAGACCGGGACTTTACTATTCACTTTAGGAAATAGATATGGAACAAGGACACGAGAGCGCGGCGCGCAAAAGAAAATACAGATTTTGGATCATTCTCCTGGGGATGTTGATTGCGGCTACGGCGGCCGGTCCCAATCTATGGGCTGCGCCGGGGCAAGGGCCAAATCGGCAGACCGTACCATCTCCGACGGCCACGCGAAGGCGGGAAAGACCTACATCGCCACCGCCCACAAACCCTCCGCCGACGCTTCAAATAACGCCCACGCTCTTTCCTACGCGGGAGCCTGTCACGCCGACGCCGTCACAAACTGCCGAGATCACAGCGTCCCCTACGGAAGAACTTGGTACGCCGACGCTGCCGCCAACTCGGACCGCTGTTCCAACAGAGGCTCCAACGCCTGTCGATACTAGAGAGCCTGCACCTACGTCCGTCCCAGCTACGTCACCACCAGAGGAAGTGTCCTCTTCCTCCTCTCCTGTCGCGACGACGCCGTCAGAGTTGGCGAACGACGCGGGTGGGGGCGGTCTGGCCGTCTGTGGGGGAGCGGGCCTGGTGCTGCTTGGCCTGATCCTGCTGGCGGTGTGGAGATTGCGTGCGTAGAAAAGGATGGCAGTTCTGGACTGGGTTGTTGCTGGTTGGCGCGGGGATGCTGCTCATTCTGTTCGGCTGGCCCGGCGTAAAGCAGGCCCCGACGGCGGCGTTCTCCACCTTGACCCCGGAGCCTCTCGTTCCGACGCGCACGCCGACAGGCGAGATCACTATGAGCGATCCCGTCACGTCAACGTCTACAGAATCCCCACAAGCCGCACCCACGTTACAAGGAACAGAAAGAGATAGCGCCCTGTGGCAAGGCCACCCACGCTGGGGAATTGGTGTGGCGCTTGGCCCGATCTCGCGCTACGACGTTGGCTCATTGCGCCTGGGATGGTACCTGAACTGGTCAACCCAGGTCAACCCACCCCGCCCGGACGGTGTTGCGTATGCGCAGATGGTCCGGCTGCACGGGGGCGTGTTGCGGCCCAAGGTAGAAGAGATAACGGCTATCGCGCGGGCGAACCCCGCTTCTCTGTGGCTGGTGGGCAACGAACCGGACGTGATATGGCAGGACAACTTGACGCCCGCGACCTATGCGCAGTTGTACCACGATGCTTACGTTGCCATCAAGGACGCGGACCCGACGGCACAGGTGGCTATCGGGGGCGTCTCTCAACCCACGCCGCTGCGATTG
>JAAEQG010000645.1 GCA_024231775.1 bacterium | reverse complement strand
GAAAACAGCGGTGAGGTGCGGGTGTGGGAGGCCACAAGCGGCGCAACCGTCGCCCGGATGCAGCACGATGGAGGCGTAAACGCCATAGCGGTCGACTCGGTTGGACAGAGGGTCGCATCGGGGAACGAGGATGGCACGGTGCGATTGTGGAATATCAGGACCGGGCGAGAGGTGGCGCGGACGGAAGGTAGTAAAGTTCCCGAGGGCATGGCTATGGATGCGGAAACGGGTGGCAGGGTGACCACCGTGGCGATCAGCCAGGATGGCCGGTGGCTTGCATCAGGGGGCGACGACGGCCTGGTATCAGTGTGGGATTTGCAGATTGAGGATGAGGACGAACCGCCGGAAGAGGGCGAACCGCCGGAAGAGGCCATCTACCAGGACGAGGTTGTCTACCTGGAAGAAGTTGCCTCGATGGAGCACACTGACAAGGTGAGCGCTCTAGTGTTTAGCCCGCACGGACATTGGCTCGTATCGGCGAGTTGGGACGGCACGACGCAGGTGTGGGAGATTGCGAGCGAGACGGAGATCGCCCGGACGGTGCACGGGGGAAAGGTGCAGGACGTGGCGTTCAACCCAATCAAGAATTGGTTTGCGACGGCGAGCGAGGACCGCACGGCGCAGGTGTGGGAGACGGAGGCCGGGGAAGAGATCGCCCGAATGAACCACGCGGGGTGGG
>JAAEQG010000644.1 GCA_024231775.1 bacterium | reverse complement strand
TTCCACGAGATCACGCCCCAGGCGGTGAAAGCGGCCCTCTCCTCCCCCGGTCAGCTAGATATGGACCTGGTGAACGCCCAGCAGGCCCGGCGCATCCTCGACCGGCTGGTAGGCTACAAGGTCAGCCCCGTGTTGTGGAAGGCGATCAAGGGTCCCAAGGGTCTCTCTGCCGGACGGGTGCAGACGGTGGCTCTCCGTCTGGTGGTCGAGCGGGACCGGGAGATTGAGGCTTTTGTGGCCGAGGAATACTGGACGCTCGACGTCGAGTTGTCGAAGGTCACTGATCCGGATCACCGTTTCCGCGCCCGTTTGGTGGAGATAGCGGGGGAGAAAGCCGACCTCAAGACTGAGGATGAAGCACAGTCCATCGTCGAGGAGGTCGAAAACGCTGACTATCGCGTGCTAAAGGTTACACGGAAGCGCCAGCAACGCCAGCCCTACCCGCCCTACACGACCAGCACGATGCAGCGCGACGCGGCCCAGCGTCTCCGCTGGAGCGCCAGCAAGACGATGCGCGTTGCCCAACAGCTCTACGAGGGCGTGGGCATCCCCGGCGAGGGCTCGCACCGAGAAGGTTCCATCTCGAAGGGTACGGTCGGTCTGATCACCTATATGCGCACCGATAGTACACACGTGGCCGCGTCCGCCCAGGCCGAGGCCCGCGAGGTCATTGCCCGTTTCTGGTGCGACGATTACTTGCCCAAGAGCCCGCCCCAGTACAAGACCAAATCGAAAGTGGCGCAGGAGGCGCACGAGGCCATCCGGCCCACCTCCTCAAAGCGGACGCCCAAGGCGATGCGCGAGCACCTCAC
>JAAEQG010000643.1 GCA_024231775.1 bacterium | reverse complement strand
GCGGACCATGACCTCGGGGCTGCCCGCAAGCTGGCCGAAGAAGGCGACCGCTTCCTCGACGTCGCTATCTATCACTGCCAGCAGGCGGCGGAGAAGGCCGTCAAGGCTTTTCTCATCTTTCACGACCAGAGAATCTCCAGAACCCACGACGTGCAGTTTCTCGTCACCGCGGCCGGCTCTCTGAACGACGGCTTCAGCGCGTGGAGCGAAGCTGCGGAGCGCCTCACCCCCTATGCGACGGCGTTTCGTTACCCGGACGAGCTCATGGAACCTGAGCGAGCGGAGTTTGAAGAGGCGTTGTCGGCAGCCGACAGTTTTTGCGGGTTTGTTTTGTCGGTTCTACCCGAGCAAGTCCGACCGCTTGGTCCGGAACCTGCCCCGAATCAAAACCCGGAGACTGAACCGAGCACCAATGGTTCCGAAGCCCCGTAGCAGCGCGTGCTGAAAGTCGATCTCGCCGGGCTGACGACCTTCCGAACCGGACACCGGTAGCAGTGTCGGTGGTGATTGGCAAGATCTCTCACACCGCCGACGCCCGCCGACGGGTTTCTGAGGGCGCCTGCGACCGAGCGACCCGTGATTCCTCTTCAGAACCGCTCAAACCTGCCGCGCCCCCGACTTCACTTCCTGGTCGAATTCATCAAGAACGTGCCAGAAGTCGCGTCCGATCGCCTCCCAGTCGCTTCGCAGCGCCGACTCGACCGTCTTCGACCGGATGGCCTCTCGTACCCCCGATCCTCGGG
>JAAEQG010000642.1 GCA_024231775.1 bacterium | reverse complement strand
TCTGGAAGTCCGTCAAGAAAAGGTGCTCCGGGCGGCTCGGTTCCATGTTGGAGTTGCTCCAGGGCCGATTGTCAGACCAGGTCATGACCGTGGTGACCGATCGCAAGCAGGTCTGTTCCCGCAGCCGCGTGAGATTCAACTGAGTTGCGACTGTCCTGACTGGGCGGTGATGTGCAAGCACGTCGCCGCTGCGCTCTACGGGGTTGGCAGCCGGCTGGATGATCGGCCGGAGCTGTTGTTCTTTCTTCGCGATGTCGATGCTCAGGAGTTGATCGCCGCCGAGTTGGCTGTTCCGGCCGCTGCCGCCACGGGCGATCGCCTGGACGATGATCAGCTCGGCGACATCTTCGGCATCGACCTCGATGGCGGGAACGATCAGCGACCCGCCCCGAAGACTCAGTCGAAGAAACCTCGGCGTGCGAATGAGCGTGCCACCTCAACCAGTACGAAGAAGAAATCCCGTTCTGCGGCGCGGCGTAAGCCCGCGGCAGCCGCGGGCCAGTCCAGGAAACTCAAGAGAACAGAACGAAAAACCGCCATCCGCAAGAAACCAGCCCGGGGGGTGCCCGGTGGCCGGGCGCGGAGCGGAGACGCCGCCGACACTGCGCCGAGGATTCGACCGACCGGCAAGTCCGTGGCCCGACTCCGCGGACAACTGGAGCTTTCGGCGGCCGAGTTCGCCCGCCGATTGGGTGTTTCAGCAGCAAGCGTGTATCGCTGGGAGGCAACAGCGGGACGACTCAAGTTGCAGGCGCGGTCTCTCGCTGCACTGGCGAAACTGCAGCAGCAGGTTCGAGGGAAGTAGTCGGCGCGGCCCGCCTTCGTGGAGTCATTAAGATCGGTAACCTCCATGTCAGCGCCGAGGGCCATCCTCACATCCTGGATCTCGGTTGTGCCAAGGTAACCACCAGTCAAGCCGAAGCGTTGCTGATGACCATGACCTGGTGCCCCATCCCCAGCAGAACCACCGCCAACATCGTCCCAGAACACGGCACCGAGGTTGCCCAAAAAGGCCACCCGATGTCCGCCGTACGTCAAGCACGGGCTGTGACACACTCGACCGAGCACGTCTGGGTCGACCGGGTACGTGTTCAAGACACCACCATCTCGATCGTAGACCCGTACCGCCTCATCGTCATCACCCGCCTGCTCCACGGTAGCGAGGCGTCCGGAGGGTGGATCGTACCAAGCCCCCCTGCAGGACGCGTGGGTGGGGAGAGCCTTCTCCGCGCATATCCCCAAGCCGGAAAACAGGTCCACCGTCGAAACTGTGACCAGCCGCACCTCGCCATCCTTGGTGGTAAAGGTCATCTCCCACTGCTTCTGGGATGGCGGATGACAACCAGCAGTCATGACCATCGAGGCTGCGGCAAGACAGTATGGGATTCGTTTTCGCATGTGATCTTCTCCTAGATTGGATGGCGCCGCCGGAGTGCAATCTGCCCTACGCTGCGGGCCATCGGATCCAATGCCCTGGAGCCTAGCAGCCCGTGGTGAAAGCGCGATTACGCGGCATCACCGAGATTGAGAGCGACGGCAGCGCTCGCCAGGATCACGAGCAGGTCTGCGATCACGGCGCTCTCGGTGCCGGTGGTGGTGCCCAGCGTGCAAGAAGGCATGATCGCGTTGGACCTCCACTCAGTCGAAGAGCTTCTCACGCGCCGCGTGGGCAATCGCGGCGACCGCGGGGTGTTTCACTTTTCTCTCAACGGAAATGGCATAAAACCGTTCCCGCACGGACTCTACGCGGCCGACAACCCGCACATCGTATTGCCGACGTATCTCCTTCTCAATGACGTCGGGTGCGGCGAACATCCCGGCGCCGGCTTGGCCGAAGACCTTGAGCAAGGCGCTGTCGTCGAACTCCCCGACGACCGACGGGCGAATGTCCTCCGAATCGAACCAGAAGTCGAGTGAGCGCCGCAGCGTAGTATTGCCGGCGGGCATGAGAAACGGCGCTCCGTCGAGCGATCGGGGAAAGCGGCGCCGGTGCGCAGTGGCTAATTCCTCTGAACCGAAGATCGTTATGCCGCACTCGCCCAGCAGGTGGTTGAAGGCCCGCACTCTGACGTCGGGGCCGATCGGGCTGTCTGACAAGATGAGGTCCAGTTCGTGAACCGCCAGTCTGGCCAGCAACTCCGCCGGAGTGCTCTCACGGCAGACAAGCTGGATCGGCTCGGGCAGTTTGAGAGCCGGTTCGAGAAGGCGATGCGCAATCAACTTCGGGAGCACATCGGCCACGCCGACGCTGAACCGCAGGGGATTACCCGTGGGCCGGCCCTTCAAGGTGTCCAGCAGTTCACCGCCAAGTGAGAAGATGTCGTCCGCGTATCGGTACACTGTGCGGCCGGTATCGGTGAGGACCAAGTTCCGACCGACACGTTTGAACAGCTTCTCGCCGAAGGAGTTTTCCAGCGTACGGAGCTGGGCGGATATGGTCGGCTGGGCCACGTGCAGCTTTTCGCACGCGGCCGCAATCGTTCCCATCTTGGCTACGGCCCAGAAGTAGTGCAGGTGATGGTAATTGAGCCATTCCATGCTGCGACAATACATCGTGGTTTTCTATGTGTCAACGTTCCATTTTCTATATATCTATGTCTAGCCGACGCCGTATAGAATAAAAGCGACGGGGGGTCAAGCCCCGCCGCGAAAGGAGGATAGCATGGCTCTCGATCTTCGGGTGCGGGACGGCAAACCTACTCCTGAGCTTCGCGACCACGTCGAACGGCGTCTGGGTTTCGCGCTGGGGCGGTTCGGAGACCGGGTCGGCCGAGTGACGGTCTCCCTGGAAGATCTGAACGGCCCCAGAGGTGGAGTGGACCAGCGCTGCCGGATCACGGTGAGCTTGGTCCCGTCGGGGATGGTCGTTGCTGAGGCCACGGACCTCGAGGCTTTCGCGGCGATCAATCGCGCGGCCGAGCGGATCGCGCGCCGGGTGCGGAACGAATTCGACCGCAGACTGGCAACAAGGAAGTCGGGGTCCACACGAGAATCCGATTCTCCGGGAGCTTGAGGGCGCGGTTCGCCCTTCTTCCGAATCCGGTCATCGGACGGCGTGGTTCAGTCGAAGGGGACGATGAGATGAACCTAGTCTGGCTCGGCACGATGATCGCCAGTGTGCTTAAGGGCAGTGCAACGAACATCTGAGCCTGGTAACAAGAGGGCGAAGGACAGAACCGATGGAGCTTGAGAACCTGAGGAAACACATCCGGACATTGGCAACCTTGCCGGTGACAGATGCTGAGGTCATCAGTTGTTATTTGACTCTCGAAGGTGGCAGCGTGACAGACCGAAATGCCTTCGATACCCAGGTCCGGTTCTTGAAGCAGGGAATGGCTGGAACCGCTCGGCGGGACTCCGAGGACGCATTGAAGCGAATCGAGGAGTACTTGACGATAGAGCTTTTGCCCGACGCAAAGGGTATCGCGATCTTCTCCCGCGCCGGCGCGGAGCCGTTTTTTCTGCCGCTTCAGTTGCGCGTGCCGTTGCCGATTTGGGTGGCGGTGGACATCACGCCCAACATCTACCACTTGGTGGAGCTCAAGGACACCTACCACCGTTACGTTGTGATGATCTCGACGGAGGAGAGCGTACGCATTCTGGAGGTCAACCTTGGCGCGGTTACGGAGGAACTGTGGAAAGATCGTCCGGAATTGCGTAAACGCGTGGGACGCGAATGGACCAAGGACCACTATCAGGATCACCGCCGAGAACGCGCCCAGAGGTTCATCAAGGAGAAGATCAAGGTGTTGGACCGCTTGGTGTCCGCCGGCGGATACGCCCACCTGATCCTGGCCGGCAATCCTCGGATCACAGCCCAGGTGTCCCACCAACTTCCCAAGCATCTGGCCGCGAAGCTCATCGACACGGTGCCCGCTTCGGGAAGAGCCCAGGTCTCCGACATTGTGGAGGCCACGATCGCATCCTTCATTCAACAGGAGGAGAACGAATCACGCCGCGCCGCAGGCGAGGTGATTCGGGCCGCGCGCGCTGGCGGCCTTGCGATTGTCGGGACGGGACCAACCTTCCAAGCCCTGGAGCAGGGCCGGGTGGACACACTGGTGCTGGCGCAAGCGTATGAGCCCGCCCCGGGATGGCAGTGTGCTGCCTGCGGCAGGATGGAAGTCGAGGCAACGAAACCCGCGGAGTGTCGCCAATGCGGAGCTGGCGAGCTTCGTAGCTTCGATGTCAGGGAGGAGATGGTGCGTTTGGCTGAACAGAGCGGATGCGATATCGAAGTCGTTGAACTAAGCGATTCGCTGATGCTCCACGGAGGCGCGGGTTGCTTGTTACGCTACCGCCTGCCGACCGAGTACGTCTGACAAGTACATCAGGATCTTCAGGCGTGACGATGAGGCATGCTGATCGGATAGCCTGGTGTCGGCCACCGGCGTGTGGCGGTGCGGATGTCGGCTCCGGAAGTTCTGGTGCGGCTGAGACGCGGCGGGGTGGTTCTCCGTGGCAAGGAGGCCGCGAACGCAAACGACAGGAGTGATCAGCTATGGAGCGATACAAGCGTATCCTGGTCTGCATTGACGGCTCGAATGACGACGCTCCGATGCTTGTGTATGCCGGCGGCAGATCCCGCGCTGCCGAGTCAAAGGAGGTCCACATTCTCCATCTCCCGCATGACACCGGGTCCGTTCTCGAGGATTCTCCGGCAGGCTCGCCGGCTCCAACCGAGCTGACCCGCGAGACTCTGCAGGTTCTCGTGGCCGAGCACTTCAAAGGACATGGCCAGGAACGGCTGGTGTGCGAGGTGATTTGTGGATCGCCGTTGATCGAGATACTGCGTTACGCGCACGAGAAGGACATTGACCTGATTGTGATGGGGCGGCGCTGCGGCCGCCGAGGTGAGACAGACGACGAGGCTCTGCTGGCGCAGCGCATTACACGGAAGGCCACCTGCTCCGTGCTGGTGTTGCCGGAGGAGTACGCACTTCAGGCGGAGGCTATCGTGGTGCCGGTTCGGGATTCCGAGTGCTCCGCGAACGCACTTGAGACCGCCTGTGGCATTGCCGCGGCGACCGGCGCCACGGTTGTGGCTTTGAACATTTACGCGGTGCACGCGGGTTATTCGCGGACCGGCAACACCCTGGACGAACATCAAGCGCTGCTCGAAGCCGCAGCCACCCGCGAGTGTGCCAAGCTGATAGAGAGGACGGACACTCATGGCTTGAGGGTGGAGTGCATGTGCGTTCCGGACCTTCACGGAAAGCCGGTACCGATCATTCTGGAGGCGCTGGGGAGCGGATCAACTCGGGTAGTCATAATCGGTGCGCGCGGCCGAACCGGGGCAGCCGGCGTCCTGCTCGGCACGGTCACAGAGCAGTTGATCCGCAAGAGCCCGTCGCCCGTATTGGCGGTCAAGAAGAAGGGCGAGTGCCTCGGCCTGCTGCGCGCCCTGCTGGTCATCGCCGGCGACGAATACTAGGTGGCTCGCCCCTGGTGGACACCTGGACCAAGCAGCTCTGATTCATTTGGAGGACAGCGAGATGAACCCAATCTGGATAAGCACCATCGTCGCCACCGTGCTGCACCATCAGCTTCCCAAGGATGTGCCCGCTCCGATCCCGCGAGAGCGATGGTTGCGGAGTCGATCGGCGGCGAACTGCTTGCGCTTGGTTCGACTCTCTCTCAAGGAAATGGTTAAGCGAGTTCGTAAGAGAGTGCAGCGTCTCGGACGGAGCGCGTCGTCACCGGGATGCGGGGGCGTTTTTGGGTTAACCGGCATACTGATTGGCACGACTGCCGAACGAATCACACAGAATGCGCCGTGCTCAGTCCTTGCGGCCAAACCCAGAGGTTGGAGACATGACGTCAGTTGAGCACACAGAACACACCGACGCCGTACGAGGCACCGTGAGACCAGTCTTGGGCCGTGATCAGGATGGAGATCCGGCCCTCGCCTGGCACGTGCTTGACCATGGACGGGTTCGCGAGGCTCTTTCCGCCGCTGATACCGGGCTTACCACCGCGGAGGCCGATGCTCGTCTGCAGAGCCATGGCCCCAACCGACTGCCGGAGCAGCCCGCTCCAACCTTGTGGGACATCTTCCTGCGCCAATTCCGCAGCCCGCTGATCTACATTCTGGGTGCCGCTGCGGTGGTCTCTCTCGCGATTGGCGACGTGAAGGACGCTGGCTTCATCGCCGCCGTACTGTTGCTCAATGCCCTGATCGGCGGCTACCAGGAATGGCGTGCGGAAAAGAGCAGCCGTGCGCTGCAGAAGTTCCTGAAGATCCGCACTTCCGTTGTGCGCGACGGAGAGGTGCGCGAGCTCGACGCCGAACAACTCGTGCCGGGCGATCTGGTCTGGGTCGAATCCGGCAACCGTGTGCCAGCGGACCTGCGCCTGGTGTCTACGCGCGGTTTGGAAGTGGATGAGTCGCTCTTGACTGGCGAATCGCTCGCGGTCCTCAAGGACCCCGTTTGGGCCGGAAGCGCATCGACGCCCCTTGCCGATCGCCGGAACATGGCCTACGCCGGATCGGTTGTGGCTCGTGGTCGCGGCAAGGGCTTGGTTGTCGCGACCGGCGTAGCAACGAGCATTGGGCAACTTGCGCAAGACGTGCTGAGTACTTCCGGTGGTAAGCCGCCGCTGGTGGAACGTATGGAACGGTTCAGCCGCACAGTGGCCGTTGCGGTCCTGGCGGCGGCGGTCCTGGTCGGCCTGATCGGCGTCTTTGGTCACGGGCACACGGTCACCATGATGTTCATGTTCGGCGTCGCTTTGGCGGTTTCGGCCATACCCGAGGGGTTGCCGATTGCCATGACCGTGGCGTTGGCCATCGGTACTACGCGGATGGCTCGCCGCGGCGTGATCGTCCGCCGACTCGCGGCGGTGGAAGGACTGGGCAGTTGTACGCTGATCGGTAGCGACAAGACCGGAACGCTGACCTGCAATGAGCTGACTGTTCGCGAAGTCCGCCTGCCGAACGGTGACATATTCGAGGTCACCGGGGAGGGGTTCGTACCGGAGGGACAAATCCTCCGTCAGGGCCAGCCGATTGAAACAGCCAACCGCTTCGACGAGCTGACTCGCGCCGCCGTCCTCTGCAATGAGGCAGTTTTGCATCGCCATGAGGGGGCCTGGGTGTGGCACGGCGACCCCACGGACGTCGCGTTGCTGTCCTTGGCCCAGAAGCTCGGGTGGAGTCGTCAGGGCACCTTGGACACTCACCCACAGGTTAACGAGATCCCTTTCGAATCCGAGTATCAGTTTGCCGCGTCGTATCACGCAGTGGAGGGGGCGTATCAGGTCTTTGTGAAAGGTGCGCCTGAACGCATCCTGGCCATGTGTGATGGCCAAGACGGTTCGCGCACACGCCAAGAATGGCAAGGCATGGCCGAGTCCATGGCCGAGCGAGGATATCGCGTGCTGGGGCTGGCCCGGGGCGAAGCTCCCGATTCCGTGGATTCATCGCAGGCGCCGTCGGATCCGTCAGGACTCTCGTTCTTGGGTTTCGTCGGCATGATCGATCCGCTCAGACCCGGGGTCCGTGAGGCGGTGACTGCGAGCCACGATGCGGGCGTGTCGGTAGCGATGATTACCGGCGACCACCCGGTCACCGCGCTGGCCATCGCCCGTGACCTTGGCTTGGCCACGCAGCCTGAGCAGGTCGTCACTGGCCCGGAGCTCGTAGGGAAATCCGCGGAGGATCTGCGAGAGACCGTCGGGCGTGCTCGTGTATTCGCTCGAGTTACCCCCCGCCAGAAGCTTGAATTGGTTGACGCGGCCCGCCACGCGGGCCACTACGTGGCGGTAACCGGGGACGGGGTGAACGACGCTCCGGCGCTGCGCACCGCCAACATTGGAGTGGCCATGGGCAAATCCGGCACCGATGTTGCACGCGAGTCCGCCGACCTAGTCATCAGCGATGACAACTTTGCCACCATTGTTGCTGGCATCGAGGAAGGGCGCGTCGCCTACGACAACATCCGTAAGGTGATCTACCTCCTGATTTCCACCGGGGCCGCGGAGATTCTCTTCCTCATGCTGGCCGTCACAACCGGGATGCCGCTTCCGCTACTCCCCGTGCAACTCTTGTGGCTCAATCTGGTTACCAACGGCATCCAGGATGTTGCCCTGGCGTTTGAGCCGAGCGAGGGGGGCGTGTTGCGCCGCAAGCCGCGACCGCCACGGGAGCGCATTTTCGATCGGCTCATGATCGAGCGCACGATCATCGGTGCGGTTGTGATGGGCAGCGTCGTATTTGGCGTCTTTACGTGGCTGCTATCGGCCGGTTGGAGCGAGGGCTCCGCACGTAACGCGATTCTCCTGCTCATGGTACTGTTCCAGATCATACACATCGGCAACTGCCGATCTGAAACGAAATCCGCCTTCCGGCTGTCTCCATTCCGCAACCCCATCCTGATCGGCGGTTCCATCATCGCGATGCTGATCCACGTAGTGATGATGTACTTGCCCGTGGGCCGCACCCTGCTGGAGGTGGAGCCCGTCAACCCGATCGTCTGGTTGGGTCTGCTGGGCTGTGCGTTGACCGTCACCGTCGCAATCGAGATCCACAAGAATGTCTGGCGTTTCCGTCATCGGAAAACTCACTGTAATCCGTAGAGAGTCATCAGCATGAGGCATTCTCGCAACACGTTCGTCGAGCTGGTCGAGGTAGCGCTCAGAGAACTCCCCGCGCCGTTGGTTCAATACCTGGACGGCGTGGTGATTGACGTAGAACCGTCGCCGGATCGACGAGCATGCCGGGACGGGCGTGTCGATGATCCGCGCGGGCTTCTGGGTCTTTATCACGGAAGGCCGCTCACGCACCGTAGCGTTGAAGAGGAGGTGAGCCTGCCTGACCGAATCACACTCTACCAACGCAATGTCGAACGCATGTGTCCCACACGTGAGCACCTCATCGGAGAGGTGCGCAAGACGGTTCTTCATGAGATCGGCCATCACTTCGGGCTCGACGAGGACGACTTGGCCGAGTTGGGCTACGAATGAAACGTCAAGGAAAAGCGGAATAGCCGGTGGGGACGCGGGCAGTATGGAAGGACGTGGTCGCGACATTCCACAGGTCGTCGCCCCGCCGTAACGGAGGCAGAACGAGTAATGGACAGATCACTTGTCCGCGTAGCAGAGCTTGATGATGTTCTACCGGCATACCGCGGCACGCCGGTAGGAGAGCTTCTCGCCTATCAGAATCTCCGGGCGGCGTACCGGCGTTACAATCAAGCCGAGTTGTTGATCGGAATGTGCATGGACCACCGAAAGCGCCTCCGCATCCCTCCCAACTTCGCATACGTCCTACGGGCCGGCGGGGCCAACCTTCGACCGCTGGAGTTTCAGGTCTCTTTTGCCATTGCGGTAGGAGGCGTGCTCGCGGTCTGCCTGATCGGGCATGACGACTGTGGCATGGTCGGTCTGGCGTCAAGTCGCGAGAAGTTCGTTCGCGGGCTGGTCGAGAACGGTGGCTGGGATCCACGTCAAGCAGAGGAGCACTTTGACGAACACGCTTCTCGCTTCGAGGTTGGCGATCCCGCAGAATTCGTGTGCTCCGAGGCGCGGAGGTTACGCAAGAGACATCCGGTGTCATGGTAGCTTCCCTCTTCTATGCCATTGGTGACAACCACCTCTACCAGATCGATGAGGAAAAACCCATTCGCCAAACGAGAGTATCTTCGCGATTAAGCACCGGGACCTACGCAGCCATTTAGTGTATGCTGTGAGCTGTTCCATTGCAGGTTCGCAGGTCAGCAAGACGCTGGACCGTACGGCAGCTCGGAGGGCACGGTTATGACCATGGAGAAGATTCCCGAACCCCCGTCAGATGCGCCGGCCATCCGAGTGATGACCATGCCGCGCGACACCAATGCTGAAGGGACGATCTTCGGTGGGGTGATCCTGAGTGCGCTCGACCAGGCCGGCTACATCGAAGCCAAACGCCAGGCCGACCACAAGTACGTCACCGTGCAGATGGACGGTGTGGTGTTCAAGAAGCCGGTCTACATGGGCGACGTCCTGGCGCTCTACGCGGAGACGACGCGCATCGGGCGGACCTCGATCCACATCAAGGTACGGGTCATGGCGGAGCGCCGTGCGGGCCACGGGGCGGTGGTGCCCGTTACTGAGGGCGAAGTCGTGTACGTAGCCCTCGATGCGGACGGTCGCCCGACCGAGATCGTACCATCGGCTTAACCGGGTCTACACGCTTGCGGCGTGGTGAATAGGGGCGATCCGTTCATTAGTTGCGGTGGCACCCCAGAGAGATGTCGCCTCATGTACCGCACCGCATTCGACGGACGGGTTCCTGGAGCGGAATCGACGCTGAGAATCCCGGAGAAGCCGCGATGCCTGATTTCGACCACTTGGTGACACAGTACGCCAGCTGGATGCCGCTGTTCATCTTTCTGGCCCGTGTTGCGGACGTGTCGATGGGCACGGTTCGCACGCTCTTCATTGTTCGCGGGATGCGCCTCAAGGCCTCTCTGATTGGCTTCGTCGAGGTTGGCATATGGGTCATCGCGATTTCCAGCGTCGTCAGGCAACTCGATCACCCGTTCAACATCGTCGCGTATTCCGGCGGGTTCGCCATAGGCAATTGGGTTGGCATGTGGTTTGAGTCAAAGCTCGCCATCGGCCAGCAGATTGTCCGCGTGATCTCGCGCGAGCGGGGACAGGACATCGCCGACACGCTACGACGGTCCGGCGTCGCCGTTACCGAAGTGCCAGGCAGCGGGCGCGATGGACCCGTGACTATCTGCTTCATGGCAACTCCGAGAAAGGAAGTGGATCGGGTCATCCAAAGCGCCATACGAGTGGACTCGGAGGTGTTCATCACGGTCGAGGATACTCGCCTGTCGAACGGGCAACCCGATTGCGACGCTTCACGGCCGAAGACCGGTTGGCGGGCCGTGCTGAAGAAGAAATGATCAGCCGGGCAAGAAGGGAGATAGAACACAATGGAACCTGAGAACTCGAAGAGACATAAAGGAGAAAACCGATATCCTGGACCCACTGGCGGTGCAGCGCAAAGTCACGGATTCGTGTGTAGCCGCCGGCGTCCCCACCGGCCGAACGGCCTGCGAGACGCAGGCTGCTACAACGCGGTGGCTATCTTGCGCTGTACTACTAGTGTCGGCCGGCGGATACGTACACCTGATCCTTGCCGTAGATCCTACGATCACTGCCCGCGTTCGGGGCAAGATGCCCAAGCATCTGGGGCCAAGCTCATTGGCATCGTGCCGGCCTTCGCCAAGACACCCGTCGCGGACGTGATCGAAGCCACCATGACCGCCTTCATCGAGGCGGAGGAGCAGGAATCACGCGGCGTGGTGGAAGAACTTGATCAACAGCTTTGAACCGGCAGATTGGCGGTCTCCGGGACGGGGCCCGCCTCATTATACTGGAGAGCGACGGTGGATAGTCTCAAGAATATCGTGGTGGGCGTCGACTTCTCGGCATTCTCTCAGAGCGCTCTTGCCCAGGCGCTACGAATCGCCCGATGGAACGATGCGAAGCTACACGTCCTTCATGGTGTCGACCTGTCCGCTGCGAGCGCCGTCCGAGACGCGCTCTTGATCGAACGTGCTTCCTCGGAGCCGGGCGATCCCTGCGACGAAGTGTGCGACTCCGCGCTCAAACAGCTCGAAGACCTGATTGCCCTCAGTGAACCAGGCGAGGTGGAAGTCCTGGCGGATGCTGTGCTGGGTAGTCCGTTCGTCGAGATCCTGCGTCGTGTGCGGGACGCCCCGGCGGACCTGTTGGTCCTCGGGTCGAACGGATCATCTGATCCCGCCCGCGGAGCCGGCGTGCTGGCCACAAAGTGCGTACGCAAGGCGGCAACAAAGGTGTTGCTCGTCCGTGAGCTGCACGTCAAGCAGTTTAACTGCGTCGTGGCTTGTGTGGATTTCTCGGAGACGTCGCACCGGGTCGTGGAGCAAGCCATACGCGTGGCCCAACAGGACAGGGCGTCGTTGCACTTGCTTCACGTGGGCGTGCCGCCGTGGGAGGTGCTCAGCTACATCCGGCCACCTTCGGCGGAGGCCAAGCAGCAATACAACAGCTCCCTGCATGAGCGCCTTCGACAGGTTCTGCAGTGCTTCGAGATTGAAACAAGCGGGCTCGGTGTTGAGCTGCACGTCGTTGAAGGCAAGCGTGACGCGGACGGCATCATCCAGTTTGTCGAGAGATCCGCGGCTGATCTCGTCGTCGTCGGAACACGCGGCCGCACGGGTCTGCGAGCCATCCTGCTGGGGACCATTGCCGAGCGGATCGTGCGGGAATCGCCTTGCTCCGTTCTGGCGGTTAAGCCTGAAGGATTCACATACGACGTCAATTGAGCCTCGCGCCCCTGATCTGGCCGTTCTGACGCAGGCGCGATCAGTATGCGAAACGGAACTGCCGCCTCGAGATCGTCATGAAACCGGGAGGATTACATCGGATGGCCAATGCCGTCTTGCTCATCACCGAGGACCGCGGCGTCACCCAGAAGGTACGTGATGCCTGCCAGAAACTCGATGCCCAACTGATGCTGGCCGCGACGTTGGAGGAGGCTGAGGAGATTCTCGCCGCCCAGTTCCCCCACTTGGTCCTTTGTGATTACCTGACCTTTGAGAAACTGCGGGCGAGCTGGCCGCGTGTGTGCGTGCTGCTGTATGCTCAGCCCGGCGATAGTGATCAGGCGATCGAGGCGATCAAGCGCGGCGCACTCGACTACCTGGTCAGCCCCATTGTTCTCGAGTCTCTTGTGAAGCACATTCAAGACGCGCTTCGCATCAGCCGCGACATCCACGTGCCGGCGGTCTACGAGGATCCGAAGGAGGATGCTGCGGTAGAACGAGTCGTCGGACAATCGCCTGCAATGAAAGAGGTCTACAAGCTGATCGGGCTGATCGCACCGCGAAACGTCAATGTTCTCATCACCGGCGAGAGCGGGACCGGCAAGGAACTGGTGGCCCGGGCCATCCTGCACCACAGCCCGAGAAAGGACCAGCCGTTCTTGGCGGTCAACTGTGCGGCGATTCCCGAGACGTTACTCGAGAGCGAGTTGTTCGGACACGAGAAGGGTGCGTTTACCGGCGCGGACCTGCGCCGGATCGGGAAGTTCGAACAATGCCACGGCGGAACGCTGTTTCTGGACGAGATCGGTGACATACCCCTTTCAACGCAGGCGAAACTGTTGCGCGTGCTGCAGGACAATACTATCCAGCGCCTCGGCGGCACCGGGGTTATCGAATGCGACGTACGGATCATCGCAGCCACCCACCAATCACTCGAACGCCTCATTCAGGAACGCCGCTTCAGGCAGGACCTGCTCTACAGGCTGAAAGTGACAAGCATCGACGTGCCCCCTCTGCGCGAGCGCGAGGTTGATGTTGTTCTCCTGGCACACTACTTCGTCGACCGTTACAGACGTGACCTCGGCGCGGACATTCAATCGTTTGCACCAGAAACGCTCCCCGTTCTCTTACGGTATCCATGGCCAGGAAACGTGCGCGAGCTGGAAAACGCCATCAAAGCAGCCTTGGTTGTGGGGCGGGGTACCGTGTTGCGGCCAGAGTTCTTGCCGGAGCATATCGGGAAGGGAACCGAAGCCGGTTCGACCACCATCTCCGCACCCCCGTCTTTGCCCGCCGAATCGCCGAGCGGATACCTTCGATCGGTCGCGGAGTCACTCATCTCGCAACCGACCCTCAGTGGCAAGCTGCACGAGACTGCGACCGCAATGATCGAACGCGAGATCGTCCGCGTTTGCCTCGAGCACACCCGTGGCCAACTCAGCCCGGCGGCGAAGCTGCTGGGCATCAGCCGCACGACACTCCGCAAGAGAATGTCCCGCCACGGGATCCGGGCGACGGTATCGGTCGATGCTGACCGGTGAAGCGAGAGTGGTTCGACGGTGACCAGTCTGGTCAGTTCGTGACCACCTTGAGCATTCCGTGGACAACCACACGTGCTGGTACGCGTCTCATCCACACATGTAACCGCTTGCCTATCAGTGGGTTACGGTAATGCGCCGCCAGGACGCGATCTTGGCATGCATCGTGGTAACTGGTCAGAGGAGCCGGCGACCATCGTGGCTTGCCGTGTTGGCAAGACGGACGTCTGGATCCGGATCGGCTTCAGGGTGACTACGGTGCCCACGTAACCTATCGCAACCGAGGAGGTGCTGAGACCATGCGACGAGTCAAAACGATGTCTCGGATGAGCCAGCGGCAGAAGATGTTGCGTGAACTGGCCTCCGAAGGAACCTCTCGCATCATGCCGGGTGCCGTGCCGTCGCGGGCCGTGGAGGCTCTGGAGGCGATGCAACGGATCAGAGAAGGAGTCTACGAAATCTGCGCCGATTGCAGCGGGGAGATCCCGGCGGAACGTTTGCTCGCGAAACCGGAGGCTACACGATGTGTCAAATGTCAACTCGAGCGAGAACGGCAAGGGGTCGCTTAGACAACAGGTCTGCATGGCTTTCGTCGAATGCAAGGGCCAACCGTTTTCGCAGGAGAGCCAACCTCCGAAGGGGCGCGGCCTACCTCGCACGCGACCCGCCTGAGCAGCGAGTTGGCTGGGGGAGGGGGTGTTCGCCCTTCCAAGCACAGGTGGCCCATGGTCCCTGATTACACCAGCACGACTGCCCGAGGGATATTACGCGCCGTGCCCGGGCGTGCTTCGCAAGCCGCCTGACAGGCAACGCGCGCAGCATATACACGCCACGGCCGGTCCATAGGGTTCCTCACCTGCGGCAGGGTTGACGGATCTCCTCGGCACTAGCGTGGTGTAGGGTATCCGATTGAAGGAAATCGCGGCATGTTGAATCATGATTACCCGAAGAGCATCGAACTGAAGGACGGACGAAAAGTCATCCTTCGCCCGCTGGCCCAAGATGACTTCGACGGGCTCTTCAGCTTCTTCCAGGCACTTTCAAAGGAAGATCGCCTGTACCTCGCGCACGACGTGAGTGACCCCGACCTCGTTCGCAAGTGGACCGACGAACTCGACTTCGAGCGTGTTATCCCCCTGGTGGCTCTCGAGCGGGATCGCATCGTCGGCAACGGCACGCTGCGCATGGCATCGCGGGGTTGGATGCGACACGTCGGCCAGATCCGGCTTGTCACCGCCAGGTCGCACCGGCACCGCGGGTTAGGCGCCTTCATCACGCGAGATCTGGTCGCCCTGGCGGGCGAGCGCGGCCTGCAGAAGCTTCAGGCCCACGTCATTGAGGACAGCGTGGGTGCCGTCCGGATGTTCGAGGCGGTAGGCTTCAACAAGGTGGCTGTCGTCGAGAAGCTGGTCAGGGATCAGCACGGAGCAGAACGCAATCTGGCCATCATGATCAACGACGTGGTCTCCCTCGCGCAGATTATGGAGGACTGGATTCAAGACATGATGATTCCGGCATTTCGCGGTCCGGGCGAGGGAAGCTACTGACCACCGGCCACGGTCATCGCACGCCGGCAGCAGGCCGCCCCACAGCACCCCTGGTCAGCCCGTAGGGGTCACACCCCAAAGAGCGGAGGCCGTGGCGAAATCGGGATCCGCATGTCAGCAGGCTGACCTTCGCCGCTGTGTTCCTCCGGGTACGACCCTCACACCTCGACCTGAGTCCGCCGACAGCAACAAATACGCCCAGAAGCAGTCATCGATCCAATCGCCAAAGGCCCTCGGAGTTGGGCTCCGGGGCATCGTACCCCCCCCCGCCTCTGCGCTAGTGGTGGAAGGAGGGGCGGCGGCGTATTAACATGGGCATGGAGGCTCAGAATGTCCGGCTCGCAGGCAGAAGAAGATCGCTTGGACTCGGTGGTCCCCGGAGGGGGCTGCGGCATGCGGATTGAGGACAGCGTGAGGCTGTCGCGGGAGATCCTCCATTGGGCCAACCGTGGTCTGTCCAGAACGGATTTCCTTCGCGAAGTCTCGAAGGTGCTTATGGACTTCACCGGCTCCGACGCGGTGGAGATCCGGCTCAGCGACGGTGACCTGCACTACCGTTGGGAGGCTACGCGGCGTCCGAAGAACGCGAGCCGGTTTGAGCTAGTGCGGTGGACACTCGACGACGACAGGACGGTGATTCCCGCGTCCCAGGGCAACACCGACCTGGAACGGCTGTGTCGGGATGTTGCCTCCCGGCATTTCGACTCGGCACTGCCTTTCTTCACCGACAACGGGAGCTTCTGGACCGGCGACACCTGGGCGCCGTTGTGCGCTAGCCCAGTTACCAGCCCGGAGGCCCATGCTGAGAGTCTGTGCATCGGTGGGCACTACCGGTCGCTCGCTTTGCTGCGGTTCGTGGTGGACGATCAGACCATCGGCCTCCTACACCTCAAGAGCCAGCAACGCGACTACTTCGCCGGAGAGGGCGTTGAGCTTTGCGAGGGAGTCGCTCAAACGCTCGGGTTGGCGGTAGCGGATCGCCGGGCGGAGGCCGCACTCCGCGAGCGGGTCAAAGAATTGACGTGCCTGTACGGAATCGCTCAGATTGTAGAGCAGATTCCGATCTCATTGAAGGAGATTCTCCAGCGCATCACAAAACTTCTTCCTCCTGCGTGGCAGTATCCGGAGATTACCGCAGCCTGCATCACGCTCGACGAGGATTCCTTCGTGACACCCGGTTTCCGGAAGGCCAGATACCAACAGTCGGCGGACATCGTCATCGATGGCCGGCGACGAGGTGTTGTCAAAGTCGCCTACCTGGAGGAGAAACCGGAGTTGGCGGCTGGTCCGTTTCTCGTCGAGGAAGAGAAACTGATCGATGCCGTAGCCCGAGAGGTGGCTTTGATTGTCGAGCGTAAGGAAGCAGCGGAAGAGAAAGCAAGGCTCCAGGGTCAGCTTATTCACGCGGATCGCCTGGCGACAATCGGACAGTTGGCCGCGGGCGTGGCCCACGAATTGAACGAGCCCCTGGGAAGTATCCTGGGATTCGCCCAGCTTGCCATGAAGTGTCCCAACCTGCCCGAACAGGCAGAGCAGGATGTGGAGAAGATCATCACCGCCTCGCTGTACACGCGAGAGGTGATCAGGAAACTGATGGTGTTCGCCCGACAGATGCCGCCGAAGAAGCACCAGGTGAATCTGAATCGGGTTGTAGAGGACGGGCTTTACTTCCTGGAGGCTCGGTGTACGAAAGCGGGGATCACGGTGGTTCGCGGGCTCGCCCCGCAGTTGCCTGACATCACGGCCGATCCTGCACAGCTCAACCAGATACTGGTCAATCTGGTCGTCAATGCCGTGCAGGCGATGCCCAGTGGCGGGACCCTGACCGTGAGCACGCGAGTGAGCGATGCTTATGTGCTACTCGTGGTGGAGGATACCGGTACCGGGATGAGCGAAGAGGTGCTGGGGAAGGTCTTCCTGCCGTTCTTCACCACCAAGGACGTAGACGAAGGCACGGGGCTGGGTCTGGCGGTGGTTCATGGGATCGTTACCGCGCACGGTGGTTCGATTGACGTTGCGAGCCGCCCCGGCCAAGGCACGCGGTTTGAAGTTCATCTGCCCCTGATCGAGGCGGAAGAAACTCGGGAGGCTGATCAAGATGACACCCCCAGCTGATACGGAATCCATACTGGTCGTCGATGACGCCCCGGACACTCTGGAGCTGATCCGGCGGAACCTGGCTGCGGAGCAGTATCAGGTTTTCACGGCTCCCGGCGCAGTTGAGGCCATCCGCATCCTTGATAGCACGCCAGTTGATCTGGTGATCACCGACCTGAAGATGCCCAAGGTCAGCGGACTTGACTTGGTCCGGCACGTCCGGGAGAACCTGGAAGACACCGAAGTCATGATGGTCACCGGCTACCCCACGATCGAGGGAGCGGTGACGGCCGTTAAGGCCGGTTCCCAGGACTATCTTACCAAGCCCTTCACCGATGAGGAGTTGTTGGCGGCCGTAAGGCGTGTTCTCAACACCCTGAGAACTCGCCGAAACGC
>JAAEQG010000641.1 GCA_024231775.1 bacterium | reverse complement strand
TGGAAGAACACGTCCGGGTTCTGGGCGGTCCCCCGGATGAACGGCCGGTCCGGATTCAACGCTCGAGCGCGATGCTGGCGGACCAACTCATCGTCGATCATCGCCCGCAGGTCGTCATCAGTGAGTTCTTCGATCTTCAGCTCCTCGTGGGACGTGCGGAAGCCGTCGAAGAACTGAATAAAGGGCACCCGGGCCGCCAGACTGGCCGCCTGGGCGATCACCGCGTTGTCCATCACCTCCTGCGGCGAGCCCGCCGCCAGCATTCCCCAGCCCGTGCTCCGACAGGCCATCACGTCGCTGTGGTCGCCGAAGATCGACAGGGCATGAGTCGCCACCGAACGCGCCGACACGTGGAACACCGTCGAGGTTAGCTCCCCGGCGATCTTGAACATGTTGGGGATCATCAACAGCAGGCCCTGCGACGCCGTGAACGTCGTGGTCAGCGCGCCGGTCTGCAGCGCTCCATGGACCGCGCCGGAGGCACCGCCTTCGCTCTGCAACTCCACGACCGTGGGGATTGTGCCCCAGATGTTCCGCTTGCCCGCGGCGGACCATGCGTCAGCCCACTCCCCCATGTTCGAGCTGGGGGTGATGGGGTAGATCGCGCACACTTCGTTAATCCGGTGAGCCACGTACGCGGCGGCTTCGTTGCCGTCAATCGTCACCATCGGTCGACTCATGTTCTCAGTTCCTCATGCTTGGGTTAGGCTTGAAGCCTGCGTCATGGCTGTCGCTCGGCCGCCGCTGCCCTCGAAACCTGCGCAGCGCCGCGCAGACCGGGGTTTACTCCACCAACGCGCCACCAGCAAGTACCAGTCCACACGGCGCGCCCGCCCATCGTTTTACGCCGGGACGAACCGGAGACCCGCTGAAGCGGCGGAAACTGTTGTCCCAGAGCGACTTAGGTCGGATAGAGGCGACGCCGGAGACCCGTCCTGCCCGGACTAGTCCGCCGCCAGGAGGTATCTCTGACCAGGTATCGTCGCCTGACACCCGCAAAGTGCGGAAATTCCCCCAGGGCCACGACCGAGCCAAGGAGACGCCACCCGCCTAGCCATCCCAGCCGAAAGGGCTGGAAACCGGCGTGAGCGAGGCGCCAGGGACGAGCTGTGAGCTAAC